>DASXQD010000001.1:0-10040 GCA_036493195.1 Gemmatimonadaceae bacterium
CACGAGAAGCCATTTGCCGGCATCAACGGCTCGGGCAAGCACTGCAACTGGTCGATGGCGATTACGTCCGATGATTCCGGCCTCGACGGCACGAACCTGCTCAAGCCGGGGAAGACGCCGCACCAGAACGTGCGCTTCCTCGTGTTCCTCGCCGCGGTACTGAAGGGTGTTCACAAGCACGCGGGTTTGCTTCGCGCCGGCATCGGCACATCGGGCAACGAGCACCGCCTCGGCGCGAACGAGGCGCCGCCGGCGATCATCTCGGTGTTCATGGGCCAGATGCTCACGCGCGTGATCGAGGATATCGCAGCCGGAAAGACGTCGCCGCAGAATGCGCAGCAGGCGATGATCAAGCTCGGCGTCGCGAAGCTCCCGGAAGTGGAGAAGGACAACACGGATCGCAATCGCACGTCGCCGTTCGCGTTCACGGGCGCGAAGTTCGAGTTCCGCGCCGTGGGCGCGTCGCAGTCGATCGCCTTCCCGGTGATGCTCCTCAACGCCACGGTAGCCGAGGCGCTTGGCGAGCTGATCGCGTCGCTCAAGGCGGCGCTCAAGCGCACGAAGTCCGTGGATGACGCGGTGCTCGAGGTCGTTCGCCAGGCGTTCAAGGAAACCGGTGCGGTGCGCTTCGAGGGCAACAACTACTCGAACGACTGGGTGGTGGAGGCTGAAAAGCGCAAGCTGCTCAATCTGCGCCGCACGCCCGAGGCACTCGCACAGCTGCTCACGAAGGACGCGCGCGCCGTGCTGACCAAGCTCGGAATCCTCAGCAAGCCGGAGATCGAGTCGCGCTTTCACATCAGGCTCGAGCGCTATGTGAAGGACATGCTCATCGAGATGCACACGCTCGACGAGATCGTCGACACGATGATCCTTCCGGCGTCGTTCTCGTATCTCGCATCGCTCACCAGATCCGCGGCGGATGCGAAGGCGGCCGGTGTGAAGCCAGTGCCGCAACTCGACGCGGCCAACGCGATCGCTGAGCTGATCCAGCAGCTGCAGACCCGCCGCGCCGCGCTGGGCAAGGTGGCGGCGAAAGCCGAGGGGATGCACGACGAGCTCGAGGCGCAGGCGAAGCTGCTCACCGCCGATGGCGCCGATCGGATGGCGGATGTACGCGAGACCAGCGATGCGCTCGAGCTCGTGGTGAGCGACGATCTGTGGCCGCTGCCGAAGTATCGCGAGATGCTCTTTCCGCTGTAACCAGGGAAGCATCGCAGGACTCGAGGGGCTGCCGCGTACCGCGTCGGCCCCTTTGCGTTCTACGGTGTAAATGAGAGTCATGAGAACAACGTGCTGATGCTCGTGCTGGCGTTTCTCGGTGGGGTGCTCACGATTTTGAGCCCGTGCATCCTTCCGATCGTTCCCCTGGTATTCGCTCGCTCGGGGCGCAGCTTCGCGCGCGAGACCGCTCCCATGCTCGGTGGTCTCGCGATCGCGTTCACAGCCGCTGCGCTCATCGCGACCGCAACGGCGCACTGGCTCATCGTCGCGAACGTCGTCGGGCGTGACATCGCGCTCGCGCTGTTCGCGATCGTGGGCATCACGCTCGTGTCTACGCGCGCGGCGGAGTGGATCGCGCGCCCCGCCACGCGCGCTGGCGCCGCATTGCTCGGTACGCACACGGAAACCGGATCGACCACTCCGCTCCGAAACGTCATCGTCGGAATGGCGATCGGACTGCTGTGGGCACCGTGCGCCGGGCCGATTCTCGGGGTTCTGATCGCGGCTGCCGCCACGACTGGCGCGCCGCGTGCAGCGTTGCTCTTTCTCACCTTTGCGCTCGGAGCCGCCATGTCGCTCGCTGCTGTTCTCTCGCTCGGGGCCAGAGTGATCGCACGCGTCAAGCGCGCGGGCGCCACCGAGATCGCCGTCCGCCGCGTGTTCGGTGTTGCGACGATCGTGACGGTACTCGCGATCTTCCTCGGCTACGACCAGCTGCTCTTCGGGAAGGGCGGCTTGGTGAAGACCGCGAACGCCGAGGAGCATCTCGTTTCTTCTCTCACGCCCGACCGCGTGCAGCCGCATCCGCCGGGCATGTCGCTCGACGAGTTTGCCGCCGAGGAGGATGCGCTCGCAGCGCCGATCCGCCTCGACAAGCTCGACGGCGATCTGCCCGGATTCGATGGCGGCACCGAGTGGATCAATTCGGGCCCGCTCTCTCCGCAGGCGCTCAAGGGCAAGGTCGTGCTCGTCGATTTTTGGGCGTTCATGTGCTACAACTGCCTGAACGCGCTTCCGCACGTGAAGGAGCTGTACGCGAAGTACAAGGATCGCGGCTTTGTGGTGGTGGGCGTGCACACGCCGGAGCTCGGACCCGAGCGCATTCCCCAGGGCGTACGAGACGCGGTGAAGCGCCTCGGCATCATGTTCCCGGTCGTGATCGACAACGACAACAAGATCTGGAACGCTTTTCACAACCAGTACTGGCCGGCCGCCTACTTCGCGGACGCCACCGGCAAGCTGCGCTTCTACAACTTCGGAGAGGGACGCTACGACGAGCAGGATCGAGTCGTTGCGAAGCTGCTGGCCGAGCGCGATGCGGCGGCGAAGCCGGGCGCGGGCACGTCGATGAGCGACCGCGAAGGAGCCGTACGCGACCCTATTGACTCGACTCCCGGAACGCTCGCTCGAACGCGTCGAGCTCCGATGCCGCCGCGTCCGTGACCGCCCAGTAGGTCAGCCCGCGGTCGGTCCAGTGCACGAGCGAGTAGCCGTCGTACGCGGCCTTGGGTGCGCCGCTATCGCCGGCGGATGAAGGCCAGATGAAGAGATTGATCTTGTGCAGCCCGCGCGCGTACACGAGCGCTGCTGCCGTGTGCCCCGCAACGAATTCCGCGCGGCCACCGATCAGCGGAAACCCCTGCGTTTGCAGCTCGGGCACGGCCGGCGCGAACGGCACCTTACCGGCGAACCACGGCTTGACCGTGTGATGATCGCTCGATGGTACGTCGGTCAAGTGATCGGCCATGAGCGAGCGCACGTGCGTGTCGACGAGCGCGGTGATGAGAAACTTCTGCGCGTCGGAGCTCTCGGTTCGGGAGCGATAGATGCGCTCGCCCGCCCACCCCGACGCGAGCGCCGCGATCAGTCCCGCCGCATACGCGAATCGTGACAGGCTGGGTCGCGCGCGTGCCCGAGGCTGCCATTGCTCCTCGCTGGCTGCCTGCGCGCGCGCCCATGCGCGCAGCGACTCGGGCGCTTCATATGTCGGTAGCGCCTCTCTCATCACTTCTCCCAGAGGACGTGGCGTGGGTCCGGTCATCCGTATCCCTCCTCGAAGGTGACGAGATTCGCCAACGACTCCGCCAGCCTCGCCCGAGCACGCGAAAGTCGTGACATGACTGTGCCGAGCGGCACCTCGGTTATCGTCGCGATCTCGTCATACGAGCATAGCTGCAGCTCGCGCAGGATCAGCGTTTCGCGGAGCCCGTCCGGGAGCGCGGAAACCGCCTCGCGGACCCGATGCTGAAGGATCGAGCGATTCGCGGCGGTATCGGGCGATGTTCCCTTGTCCACCAGTTGCAGCTCGGGCACATCGTCGAATGCCACCGTATCGATGCGCTGCCGTCGTCCTCCATAGCACTCGCGTCTCACGATCGCGAGCAGCCACGCGCGCGCATCGCCGTCGTTGCGCAGCGTGTGGATGTAGCGCACCGCGCGCAGAATCGCCTCCTGCGTCGCATCCTCGGCTTCGCTCACATCCTTGGTGAGATAGCGCGCGAGCGTGTACGCTGCATTGAGATGTGGCATTACCACTCGCTCGAAGCGTGAATCAGGGGGCAACGAGTGGTCCGGTCATGGGTCGCAGGACGAGCAGCGATATCGGTTCATGTGCATCCGGGGATCGAGATGTGCCGCAGCCCTGTTCAACAGACCCCGCTCGCCCGGATTTTATTCCACGATCGAGATCCGCGGATTGGATTCTACGACGCCGAGCGGCTTTTCATAGCACAGGCACTCGTCCCTGCCCTCGTAGATTCCATAGTTGGGAATGCGCACATAGCCCAGCCCTTCGTACAGCGCGATTGCCGCCGCCTGTTTGGAGCGCGTCTCGAGCCGCGCGGTGTGATATCCGCTCTCGATTGCCAGTCGCTCGAGCGTCGTGAGCATCGCCTTCGAGTAGCCACATCCCCGGTACTCCGGTACGACGAACATTCGCTTGATCTCGGCAACGCCGGGCGCCAGCGGGCGGTACGCGCCGCACGCGACCGTCTGACCCCCGACGCGCCCCAGGAGAAATCCGCTGCCCGGAACAAGCACGTCCTCCGGTTTGAAATTTCCGTGACCGTCGATCTTGTGATCGTAGATCGCCCTCACCTCGGCGGTCATTGCGCCAATGAGCGCTGCGGCCTCGGGCTCGCGCGGGTCGGCGAGAGAAATCTCGAAGGCGGATGATGGCTGTGACATCGATGGGCGCAGTGCGGGGAAACAGTGGGAATCCGAAAGATCGCCTCCGGGCGGGGCGCTTCAACTCAAACTAGATTCCACGCATGACAGTTCCTTCTTCAGGCAGCTCGGCGCCGGCCGCTGACTCGGCGACCTGTCCGAGCTGTGGCGCCGCCGCGAGCGGTCAATTCTGCGCGAGCTGCGGTGCGCCCATGGCCGGCGCCCGCTGTGCCGCCTGCGCGACCATTCTCACCGCGGGCGCCAGGTTCTGCCACCGCTGCGGCACCGCCGCAGGCGCTGCCGGCACGCGCCGGCCGGATTCGACCTCGACGACTCTCCCCTGGGCGATCGCCGGCATCGCGCTGGTATGTCTGATTGCGTTGCTCGCAGGACAGCGCTTCCGTTCCGCCCCGCCCGACCCGCAGGCGCAGGCCCAGGGCGCTCCGCAGGGCGAGCTCGATGCCGGCGGCCCTCCTCCCGACGCTACGGCCCCGGGCGTGCGCGCGCCGGACATCTCGAGCATGTCTCCTCGCGAGCGCGCCGATCGTCTGTTCGATCGCATCATGCGTCTGGACACCGAGGGCAAGAAGGACAGCGTGCAGTTCTTCGCCCCCATGGCGATGTCCGCGTACGAGATGATACCGAATCCCGATGTCGATGCGCGCTTCGACATGGGCCGGATCGCCGAAGTCGCGGGCGCGCTCTCCGCGGCAAAGAGCGAGGCCGACAGCATACTCGCGAAGCAGCCGACGAACCTGCTCGGTCTCGTGCTCGCGATGCAGGTGGCACGCTCGAGCGGCAATGCGGCGGGGGCGAGCGCGTTCCATGCGAAGCTGCGCGCCGCGCAAAAATCCGAGCTCGCCAAGAAGCTTCCGGAGTACGACCGGCACATCGCCGACATTCGAGACGCACTCGCGAGCGGCAAGTAGGCGGCAAGGCGCAGCCGTTCCCGTTCGCAGAAACACTTAACTCGGCCACATGCCCATAAAAACGATTCACGTTGCCCACAGCCCCGACTCCGACGACGCGTTCATGTTCTACGCGCTCGCTGAAGGCAAGATCGACACGGGCGATCTTCGCTACGTGCACGAGCTGCAGGACATCGAGTCGCTCAACCAGCGCGCGCTCAAGGCCGAGCTCGAGGTGACCGCCGTCTCCATTCATGCGTACGCGTATCTGTCCGAGCGCTACGCGCTGCTGCCACACGGCTCATCCATGGGCGATCGCTATGGGCCGCGGCTCGTCGCGCGCACGCCAATGACCCGCGCCGATGTGCGCGGCAAGCGCATCGCGGTGCCGGGTCCGCTCACCACCGCCTATCTCGCGCTCCAGCTCTACGAGCCTGATTTCGACGCGGTCATGACACCATTCGATCAGATCGAAGATGCGGTCGTGAACGGCGAGGTCGATGCGGGCCTTCTCATTCACGAAGGGCAGTTGACCTTCGGCGAGCGCGGGCTGCATCTCATTGCCGACATGGGCGAGTGGTGGTTTCAGGAGACAGGGCTGCCGCTTCCGCTCGGCGGGAACGTCGTCCGCAAGGATCTGGGCCAGGAGCTCATTCGCACGGTCTCGCGCCACCTGCGTGCGAGCATTGCGTATGGACTCGAGCACCGAGTGAAGGCGCTCGATCACGCGATGCAGTTTTCGCGAGGGCTCGATCGCGGCAAAGCCGACGAGTTCGTGGGCATGTACGTGAACGATTGGACGCTCGACTACGGAGATCGCGGACGCGCGGCAGTTCGCAAACTGCTCGAGCGCGGAGTCGAGCAGGGATTGATCGATCGGCCGGTCTCGATCGAGTTCGTCGTCGATGATTAGTAGCTGCTAATGCGCGCCGGTTACAGGGTCGCAAAAGGCGTCGTCCTCCTATGCGGTCTCGTGTGCCGTCGTTTGCGAGCGGATGTCATCCATTGTGATTCGAATTGCTGAAAAACGTGCGACGCCGCTCTCCCGATCCTGCCACTGCCGAGCCGACGTTGTCGCCGCTCACTGACGACGTTGCGCTCATGAGTCTCGAGCAGAGTGCGCGCGAAGCGCGGGCGCTCGCCGAGATCGTGCAGCGCATCAATCAGTCGCTCGAGCTCGACAGGGTATTCGCGCTCATCGTACGGCACGCCGCCGAGCTGCTCCACGCTCGCGGTGCTCGCCTGGGCTTGGTGGAAGACGGCTCCATGGTCATCGCCGCGACTCACGGCGATCCAGGCGACCTCGCGATCGATGATGACGAGGCGTTCGGCAACATCTCCTCCTCGGGCGAGCACCCACAGTGGGAGCGCCTGCGCGATGTCGCCGACACCGGCAACGTGGTCGCTGTTCCGTGTCTCGCGAACGGACTGGTGATCGGCGCGATCAGCGTGTTCGATGTCCCCGAGCGTCGCTTCGACTCGCACGACGAGGAGCTGCTGCTCGCGCTCGCGAACCACGCCGCGATCGCGATCGACAATGCGCGCCTCTATCGCCAATCCGTACGCGCGATGGAGCATGCGAGCATCCTCGCGAGCTCGGCGCGCAGCCTGGCGATGCATCTCACGCCCGAGGAGATCTACGCCGACATCGAGCGCATCTGCAAAACGTCGCTCGACGCGGACGGACTCTCGTTGTATCAGGCGGTCTCGACGCACGGCCTGGTGCATACCGCGGTCTCGAGCGGGCCTGGATGCGGTGTCGCCGTCCTCGCCACGCCGAAGTTCTGGGCCATGACGGGCGGCGCGGTGATGCTCTCAGGCATTCCACTCTTCCTGAACGATCTCGAAGAGGTCATGGACGCTTCGCTGAGACAGGTACTTCGTGAGGCCGGAATCAAGGCGATTGCCTTCGTCCCGCTCGGCGTCGAGGGACGCCTGCAGGGGCTGCTCGTGCTGCGCTATCTCACGCGTCAGAGCTTCGATGCCGACCAGCGCACGCTGCTCAGCGACTTCGGCGGCCACTGCGCGCTCGCGCTGCGCAATGCGCTCCTCCTCGAGCGCGTGGAGCAGCGCGTCCGCCGGCTCGCGGCCGTGGCCAAGGTACAACAGGCGATATCGGCCGCGGTCTCGCTCCCGGATGTCTACGCAGAGAGCTATCGCGCCGTGGCATCGATCGTGGATGCACCCTGCTTCGTGCTCATGCGGCACGAAGGGCATCGCGACTCGCTGATTCCGGAATACGTCGTCAGGAACGGCGTGGAGGGCAAAGCCGACAGCACAACGTGCCTGCCGATCGCGCGCGGAACCGTTCCCGACGAGAGCCTGGTCACCGCCTTTCGTACCGGCCAGCCGAATGTCGCCACGATCCCCGAAGCCCAGCGGACCGCGAGCACCAAGCTGCCGGGGATGTCCGTCGTGCTGAGCGCACCCATCGTCAATGGCGAGCAGGTGCTCGGCGTGCTCCAGGCGCAATCGAACAACCCCGACGCGTACGACAAGGAAGTGGTCGACATCGTGATGCTGATCGCTCGGCAGGCAGGCACCGCGATCGCGCGCGCGCACGCGTCGGCTGCGGAGCGCGCGGCGAACGAGCGTGCCCGCGCCCTCGCCGTCGCGCTCGAGGCAATGGACCAGCCCGTGCTCATTCGCTCGCGCGACGAGATCGTCCTCTACGCCAACGGCGCGGCGCTTCGTGAATATGGCTACACGCGCGAGGAGCTCATCGGTCTTCCGTCGCACGTGCTCACCGTGCTCCCCACCGTGCGCGCGCACGATCACACGCGCGAGGTGCATCGCGAGGATCTCGCCACCTCGGGCTCGTGGTCCGGCGAGCTGCTGCTGCAGCGCAAGAACGGATCGGAATTCCCGGCGTGGCTGAGCATCAACAACATCGTCAATGACGAAGGCGAGATCACCGCCAGCGTCGTGAGCACGCGCGACATGACCGAAGAGCGGCGCGTCGCCGAGCAGCTCAGGCAATCGGAAAAGCTCGTTGCGCTCGGCGAGCTGGTGGCCGGCGTGGCGCACGAAGTGAACAACCCGCTCACCGGCATCTCGGCGTTCGCACAGCTTCTCCAGGAGGAGAAGCTCACGCCCGATCAGCTGGAAGCTGCGCAGATGATCAAGCGCGAAGCCGATCGCGCCGTCGCGGTGATCCGCGACCTGCTCACCTTTGCGAGAAAAACCGGTCCTCGCAGCGTTCCCATCGACATGAACGCGCTGATCGAGCAGACGATGCGGCTGCGCACCTACGGGCTTCGAACGGCCGGAATCGAGATGCGGCAGGATCTCTCGCCCGCGCTCCCGCGCGTGCGCGGCGACGACCGGCAGCTGCAGCAGGTGCTGCTCAATCTCGTCGTGAACGCCGAGCACGCGGTCGCGAACTGTCCGCGACGAATCATCACGCTCCGTACGAGCGCGGCCGCCGGGCGCGTGATCGTGGAGGTGTCGGACACCGGACAAGGGATGTCGGTCGACATTCAGAAGCGTATATTCGAGCCCTTCTTCACGACGAAGCCGGAAGGCGCAGGCACCGGGCTCGGATTGAGCGTGAGCTTCGGCATCGTGCAGACGCACGGCGGAATGCTGACCGTGCACAGCGCTCCCGGCGCCGGCGCGACGTTCCGTCTCGCGCTGCCCCTCGACCAGACCTCCGCATGACTCTCAAGCTGATGTCCAACGAAAGCAGCGCGCTTCCGCCGCCGCCGGACGACGGCTCGGTGCTCGGGCGTGTGCTGGTGGTGGATGATGAGGCTGCGATCCGCACTGCGCTCTCGCGCTTCCTGAGGATGCGCGGCTTTCACGCGGTGCCCGCTGCTTCCGGGGCCGCCGCGCTCGAGGCCATGCAGCAGCAGCACTTCGAAGTGATGGTCTGCGATGTTCGCATGCCCGGCATGACAGGGCTCGAGCTCATTACGCCGGCGCTCGCGCACGAGTCCGACCTCGCGATCGTGATGCTTTCGGCGGTGAACGATGCCGTTACCGCGAGCACGGCGCTCGCGCGCGGCGCGTCGAACTACCTCGTCAAGCCAATCGAGCTGTCGGATCTGCACGGAGCCGTCGTCGAGGCGCTCGCGAAGCGTGCGCGCGCCATCGAGCTTCGGCGCGCGGAGCAGGCGGCGACGGCGGAGATTGCGCGCAAGATCGAGGAGATGGAGCGCGATCGAAGCTCGCTCGAGCTGCTCACGGTCGATGTAGCGCATTCGGTGATCTCCGCGATGGAAACGAAGACGCCGTTCATGGCGGGCCACTCCGAGCGTGTGGCGACGCTGGCCACTGCGGTCGCAGCCCACATGGGGCTCGATGACGCGACGATCGAGGCGGTTCGCATCGCCGGACTGCTGCACGATGTCGGCACGGCCGGCGTGAGTGAGATGGTACTCGCCAAGGCCGGCGAGCTCACGACGGAGGAGATGGCGCACGTGCGGGAGCACGTTCGCATCGGCATGCAGATCCTTTCGCCCCTCCGCTACCTCGGCCGCGTGCTCGACTACGTGTGCGATCACCACGAGCACTTCGATGGCCACGGCTATCCCCGCGGGGTCGCCGGCGAGTCTATCTCGTTAGGAGGACGCATCATAGCTGCCGCCGATGCCTTCGACGCGCTCACATCACCGCGTCCCTACCGGGAGGCTATCTCACCGAGCGCGGCCATTGCCACGATTCACACCCGCGCGGGCAACCTGCTCGATCCGACCGTTGTGGCGGCCCTCGGCTCGGTAATCGCGAAACGAGAGGAAACGC
>DASXQD010000002.1:0-6099 GCA_036493195.1 Gemmatimonadaceae bacterium
TGTCGCACGTGTTCCTGGCGCGCGAGACGGCGCTCGGCCGCCAGGTCGTGATCAAGGTGCTGCCGCCGGAGATGTCGGCGGCGGTGAACATCGAGCGATTCAGGCGCGAGATCCAGCTCGCGGCCTCGCTGCAGCATCCGCACATCGTACCCGTGCACGCGGCGGGGCAGGTCGGCGACCTGTTCTACTATACGATGCCGCTGGTCGAGGGAGAGTCGCTGCGCGCGAAGCTCGCGCGCGAGGGCGAGCTCCCGGTTCACGAGGCGATCAGGATCCTCATGGATGTGGCGGACGGGCTGGCGTACGCGCATGCGCGCGGCGTCGTGCATCGCGACATCAAGCCGGACAACATTCTGATCTCGGGCCAGCACGCTGTCGTGACGGACTTCGGCGTCGCGAAGGCGGTGAGTGCTTCCACCAGCTCGTCCTCACTCACGTCGCTCGGTGTGGCGCTCGGCACCCCCGCGTACATGGCGCCGGAACAGGCGGCAGCGGACCCGCACGTGGACCATCGCGCGGATCTCTACGCGCTCGGCGCCATGGCGTACGAGATGCTCGCGGGGCGGCCGCCGTTCAGCGGGATGTCGCCACAGCAGGTGCTCGCGGCGCACGTGACGACGGCGCCTGCGCCTCTCTCATCGCTTCGCGAGATGGTGCCGGCTCCGGTGAACGAGCTGGTGATGCGCCTGCTCGCCAAGAAGCCAGCCGATCGCGTGCAGCACGCGACTGAGGTGTTGTCGCAGCTGCAGGCGGCGGCGACTCCCAGTGGTGGCATGGCCCCAACGGGTGCGACCCCTGCGTTCACGTCGGGAGCAGAGGCGGCGCTCAGGCGCGCACAGCCCCTCCGCGTGGCGATGCTCTTCGCGCTCGCCTCGATCGCAGTGCTCGCGGTGGTGTTCGTGCTGCGAGAGAAGCTGGGACTCCCGGACTGGGTGCTGATCGGAGCCGCGGCGCTCCTCGTGCTCGGGCTTCCCATCATGCTCCTCACGGGACGGAAGGAGCGCGAGCGCGTGATCGCCGCGGCGACGGGCACGTATGCGGTGCCTGAGGCGGGAGTGATCAAGCATCTCACGTGGCGCAAGGCGATCCTGGGCGGGGGGCTCTCATTCGGTGGGCTCACGGCAATCGTGATCGGTTATACCGTGATGCGTGCACTCGGTATCGGATCAGTGGGAACGCTGCAGGCGAAGGGGTTGATCAAGAGCCGGCAACCAATTCTGCTCGCGGACTTCGACAATCGCGCATCGGATTCGACGTTGGGGCCGACGCTGACAGAGGCGTTGCGTGTCGATCTGTCGCAGTCGTCGACCGTGAGGCTCATGAACGCCGAGTCGGTGTCTGATGCGCTCAAGCGGATGCAGAAGCCGGCGAATACCGCAATGACCGCGGCGCTCGGGCGCGAGTTGGCGCAGCGCGAGGGCGTGCCGGCGGTCGTTGCGGGCGAGATCGATGCGGTGGGGAAGAGTTATCTCGTGTCCGCCAAGATCGTGTCGGCGAGCACGGGCGAAGTGCTGGCGGCCGTGCGGGAAAGTGCGGCGAACGACGCCGAGCTCATTCCGGCGCTGGACCGGCTGTCGCGCGCGCTGCGCGAGCGGATTGGTGAATCGCTGGTGAGCATCCGCGCCGATGAGCCGCTCGAGCATGTCACGACGGGCTCGCTCGATGCGCTCAAGAAGTACACGGAGGCTGTACGGCTCGCGGATGTGGATGACAACGATGGCGCGATCGCGCTCCTCCAGGAGGCGACTGCGCTCGACACGGGATTTGCGATGGCGTGGCGCAAGCTCGCGGCCGTGCTCGGAAATTCCGCGAACTCCACTGCGAAGGTCACGGATGCGACGACCCGCGCATTCCGGCATCGGGACCGGCTGCCCGAGCTCGAGCGGCAGGCGACGATCGCGTATTACTACAATATCGTCGACTACGATGAGGAGAAGTCGGAAGCGGCCTACCGCGCCATGCTCGCGATCGACCCGAACAGCGATATCGCGCTCAACAATCTCGGGCTCGAGTACTACATGGTAGGCAAGTATGCCCAGGCCGATAGCCTCAACACCCGCTGCGTGAAGATCGGCTTCGCCGGCACCTGCATCTGGAATCTGATCAGCGCGCAGTTCGGAGAGGGGAAGGAGAGTGCCACCGACTCGATGATCAGAATGTGGGAAGCGCAAACGCCGACCGATCCGACACTGGCGCAGGCAAAATATTATCTCGCTGCGCGGAAGGGAGACTATCCGGCAGCGGAAAAGGAGCTACACGAGCTACAGGTTGCGCAAAGCTCGAGCGCGTATTGGAAGGAGGTGACCAGTCAGGATGCAGCCTCAATGGCCGGTGTGCAGGGCAAGCTCGCGCTGGCGGACGAGCGCTATCGCGCGGCTGCCGTGGCGGGAGAAGCTCGTGGGCTCCCGGGCGAATATCTGAATCAGATGGCGTTGCTTGCCCAGTTGCAGATTCGCCACAGGAATAGTCCGGCTGCAGCGCTGGCGATGCTGGACTCTGCGCTCGCCACGCACCCACTCTCGTCGATCGAGCCGATGGACCGGCCGTATTCGGCACTCGCGACCACGTACGCACTCGCGGGGCGCGCGGATGAGGCGCAGCGACTGATCACTGAAGCAGATCGCGTCGTACCTGCGGGTATTCAGCGGGGGAACTTTCTTCGCCTCGGTGCGATTGCCGACGTAGCGGCGGCGCGCGGCGACTATCGTGGGGCGATTGCTGGGGAACGCGCCATGCGCGCGATATGGGGCTGTCCAAATTGCGGGCTGTTCGAGATAGCCGCTGCATTCGCGAAGCTGGGGCAGGCCGATTCGGCACGCTACTACTATGAGCAATTGCTCTCACACAAGGGCGCATACGCGCTATTCAGTGACGTGACGCACCAGGCAGCGACATATCAGCACCTCGGCGAGCTGTACGAGCAAGCGGGAGATCGAAAGAAGGCGATCGACAACTATCTGAAGCTCGCCGATCTCTGGAAGAACGCCGATCCCGAGCTGCAGCCGATCGTGAAGGATGCGCACGCACGCATCGCGCGGCTGTCGGGCGAGCACTAGCGACGATCCTCTGCGCGAACAGCTCGCGGCGTGATGCTCCTGCTAAAAAATTCCTCGCCGTTTTTGTCCGTCTGTGTCCGTTTGTGTCGTCTCATCCAATTTGTTTCTGCCGTTAGGGAGTGGCAACGGCAACTGTGAAGAACGACACTAACGGACACAAACGGACACTAACGGAGACGGCGAAACCTCCGGAAATGAGAAGCCGAGTGCGGCAGGAGACATGACCACCGAAGCGCAGCAGCGCGGGCGCATTCGCGTCGGAACGGCTGGATGGGCCTACGCAGACTGGAATGGTGTGCTCTATCCCAAGCCGATGCTGCGCGGCGTCGATCGCCTCACGTACATGACGCGCTACTTCGACGTGATCGAGATCAACTCCACCTTCTACGCGCCCGCGGATAAGGCGAAGGTGGAGGGATGGCTCGCAAAGACCGCGCACGCGCCCGATTTTCGATTCGCTGTCAAGCTCTGGCAACGCTTCACTCACGAGCGCGAGAGCGCGTGGACGCGAGCGGAGGAGCGCGATGTGCGCGTCGCGCTCGAGCCATTGCGCGCTGCCGGAAAGCTAGGTGCCATGCTGGTGCAATTCCCGTGGTCCTTCAAGCGCACCGAGGAGAATCGCACGTGGCTCGGTGACATCGTGAGTGCGTTCGGCGAGTTCCCACTCGTCGTCGAGATACGGCACGAGTCGTGGAACGTGCCGCACTTCTACGAGTCGCTCGCGGAGCTGGGCGTGGGATTTGTGAACATCGATCAGCCGCTCTTCAAGCGGAGCATCAAGCCCAGTGCGGCAGTGACGTCACCGATCGGTTACGTGCGCGTGCATGGGCGCAACTACAAGGAATGGTTTCGCGAGAGCGCGAACGTGCGGGAACGATACGACTACCTCTACTCGCCGGATGAGCTCGCGCCCTGGGCGTCGCGCGTCGAGCAGATCGCAAACCGCGCGGATGACGTGTATGTGCTCACGAACAACCACAATCTGGGCAAGGCGGGGGTGAACGCGCTCCAGCTCAAGTCGATGCTCGCGCACGCGAAGGTGGCTGCACCGCCGCAGCTCTTCGCGAGCTATACCGAGGCGCTCGCATCCTTCGCGGAACCCGCCTGATTCGTCCGGCCCGTGCTCTCGCGCCCGCGCGGCCAAGGGCGTAGGTTCAAGTCGATGTCCGATCTCCAGACCCGCCTCCAAGAGGCGCTTGGCGACGCGTATCAGATCGAACGCGAGCTGGGTGGCGGAGGCATGTCGCGCGTGTTCGTCGCGCGTGAGCGTGCGCTCGGCCGCCTCGTCGTCATCAAGGTGCTCCCGCCCGAGATGGCTGCCGCCGTCAACATCGAGCGGTTCCGGCGCGAGATCCAGCTCGCGGCTTCGCTGCAGCATCCGCACATCGTGCCGGTGCACACGGCAGCGCAGGTCGGTGACCTGTTCTACTATACGATGCCGCTCGTCGAGGGCGAGTCGCTGCGCGCCAAGCTCGCGCGGGAGGGCGGACTCCCGATCGGCGATGCGATTCGCATTCTCATCGATGTGACCGAGGGACTGGCGTACGCGCACGCGCACGGCGTGGTGCATCGGGATATCAAGCCGGACAACATTCTGATCTCAGGCAACCACGCCGTCGTCACCGACTTCGGTGTGGCGAAGGCGGTGAGCGCTGCCACTGGCGAGAGCTCGCTCACATCCATCGGTGTCGCACTGGGAACGCCGGCGTACATGGCGCCCGAGCAGGCGGCGGCCGATCCGCACGTCGACCATCGCGCCGATCTCTACGCGATTGGCGCGACGGCATACGAAATGCTCGCCGGCCGGCCGCCCTTCAGCGGAATGTCGGCGCAGCAGGTGCTCGCAGCGCACATGACGACGGCGCCGGCGCCCGTCACATCGCTCCGCCAGTCGGTGTCGCCGGCGCTCAATGCTCTCGTGATGCGTCTGCTGGAGAAGACTCCCGCCGATCGCGTGCAGCACGCGACGGAGCTGCTGGCGACGCTACAGTCGATGGCGACGCCGACCAGCGGCATGATGCCCACCACCGCGATACCCGCGGAGATGACCTCAGGCGCCTCCGCTGCGATTCGGCGCTCGCATCCCGTTCGCGTGGCATTGCTCTTCGGACTCGCATCGATCGCGGTGCTCGTTACGGTGCTCGTGCTGCGCAACTCACTGGGCCTGCCCGACTGGGTGCTCGCGGGCGCCCTGGTCGTGCTACTGCTCAACCTTCCGATCATAATGGGCGCCGCCCGAGCGGAGCGCGAACGCATTCAGGCCGGTACGACGGGCACGCAGCTGCCGCCGCCAACGGGAATCGGCAGGCTCTTTACGTATCGGCGATCGATTCTAACGGGAGCCATTTCCTTCGGAGTCTTGGCGCTCGCCGTAGTAGGCTACACCGCGATGCGACTCACGGGCATCGGGCCCATCGGTACTCTGCAGGCCAAGGGGCTGATCAAGGACAAGCAGCCGATCCTGCTCGCGGAATTCGAGAGCCGGTCCACCGATACGACGCTCTCGCCCACGCTCACGGAGGCATTGCGCGTCGACCTTTCGCAATCGGCGTCGGTGAAACTCGTGCAGCCGCAGGAAGTTGCTGATGCGTTGACGCGGATGCAGCGGCCCGTGACCTCGATACTTTCGCCGACACTCGCGCGCGAGATCGCGGAACGTGAAGGGATTCCGGCCGTGGTGGTCGGCGAGATCGATCCCGTTGGGAAGAGTTTCGTCGTCTCGGCGAAGGTCATCTCGGCATCCACGGGCGCCGTGCTCACGGCACAGCGCGAGACCGCGTCGAACGACGCCGAGCTGATTCCGGCGCTGGATAAGCTCTCCCGCTCGTTGCGCGAGAGGATCGGCGAGTCACTCGTGAGCATTCGAGCGGACGCCCCACTCGAGCGCGTTTCCACCGCGTCTCTCGATGCGCTGCGGAAGTACACGCAGGCGATAAGTCTCGAGGATGCCGGCAAGTCAGAACAGGCCGTGCAGCTACTCCAGGAGGCGACGGAGCTCGACAGTGGATTTGCAATGGCATGGCGCAAGCTGTCGGTGGTCCAG
>DASXQD010000003.1:0-1608 GCA_036493195.1 Gemmatimonadaceae bacterium
GGTTCAGACTAACGAGCCGTGAACATCGATGTCGCGCGCTCGACTACTCAGGACATTTGGAATGAAACAGACGCACGGTCTTCAAGTTCCGCAGAAGCTCGAGGAGCTATGTGATCCGCGTACGATGGCGTTGCTCGTCTACGATATGCAGCTCGGCATTTGCAGTCAGATCGAGGGCGGTGATGCGATCGTTGCGCGCGTGGCACGGGCGCTGGTAGCAGCGAGAGGAGCCGGCATGCGGGTGGTGTACACGCGGCATTTGTCGATGCCGAAAAGCTGGATGGGTGTAACGCAGTATCGCACGGCGATGGCTTGGCAACGAAAGGAGGAGCCCGATACGGTGACGCCCTGGTTTCTGCGAGACGCTCCGGCAGCGGCCATCCTGCCCGAGCTCGCGCCGACATCGAACGACGCGGTATTCGACAAGCTCGCCATGTCGGCATTCGAGGGCACTCCTCTGCGCTACGCTCTGCGCGACTGCGGCATCCTCTCGCTCGCGATCCTCGGCATCGCGCTTGAGATCGGCATCGAGCCAACAGCACGGCATGCAACGGACGTTGGGATCATTCCCGTGGTGCTCGCGGATGCATGCGGCACCGGCAACCGGGTGGCCGGGGAGCGAGCGCTCGAAAGCATGCGGTTCATAGGCGAGACCGTCATCAGTGACGTCGATACCTTCTGCAAGCTGCTCGATGTATCCAGGTAGTGTGCCGCGCTAACCAATGACCCGGTGTTACGCCGCTTCACTCCCACTCGATCGTCGCCGGCGGCTTCGAGCTCACGTCGTACACCACGCGATTGACGCCGCGCACCTCGTTGATGATCCGGTTCGAGATCCGCCCGAGCACCTCGTGCGGAAACGGATACCAGTCGGCCGTCATGCCGTCGAGGCTGGTCACGGCACGCAGCGCAACGACGTTCTCGTACGTGCGATAATCGCCCATCACGCCCACGCTGCGCACGGGCAGCAGCACCGCGAAGGCCTGCCAGATGTCGTCGTACAGCCCCGCCTCGCGAATGCCCTCGAGGTAGATCGAGTCCGCGCGCTGCAGCACGTCGATCTTTTCTCGCGTGATGTCGCTGAGGATGCGTATCGCCAGTCCGGGGCCGGGAAATGGGTGCCGCCCGACGATCGTCTCGGGCAATCCGAGCTCACGACCCACGCGCCGCACCTCATCCTTGAAAAGCTCTCGCAGCGGCTCGATCAGCGCGAACTTCATCCCGGGCTTGAGGCCGCCCACATTGTGATGCGTCTTGATCGTCACCGACGGACCGCCGTGCGGCGCCGCGGACTCGATCACGTCAGGATAGAGCGTGCCCTGCACGAGGAATTTCGCGTCGTGTCCCGCGGCGGCCGCCGCATCCTCGAACACATCGATGAAAGTGTGGCCGATGCGGCGCCGCTTCTCCTCCGGATCCTCGATCCCCGCGAGCGCGGATAGAAAGCGATCCGAGGCGTCGACGGTGATCAGCTCGATGCCGAGGTTCGCGCGGAAGGTTTTCTCGACCTGCTCGCGCTCGTGCAGCCGGAGCAGACCGTGGTCGACGAAGATGCACGTGAGCTGCGATCCGATCGCCTTGTGCACCAGCGCCGCCGCCACCGACGAG
>DASXQD010000004.1:0-3741 GCA_036493195.1 Gemmatimonadaceae bacterium
GAGCGATCCGTGCGCGCACCGATTCGCCGCGAACGAAGGGCATCACATAGTACGGGAGGCCCGCCGCTTCGCCGGCGGCGAGCACCGGTACGATGTGCGGATGCTGCAGCGGCGCGGCGAGCTGGATCCAGCGGCGGAAGCGCTCGATGTTCACCGCCGCCGACATCTCCGGCGGCAGCACCTTGATCACGACCTGCCGGCCGAGCGCCGTCTCGCGCGCCAGGAACACGTGCGACATGCCTCCGCCGCCCAGCTCGCGCTCGATGTGAAAGGCGTCGCCGAGCGACGCCTGCAGGCGTTCCTGGAGCTCGGACATGGGTACCAAGGTATGCCGTGCACGGCACGGACGCGAGATAAAGGCGCCGGGTGACGCCGAGCCGGTCACGGGCGTTTAGTTTTATATGTGTTCCAGCGCGCTCCAGGGCGCACCCGACCCACGCCGGAGGCGAGATGAACGAGAAGGAGATGCAGGCCCTGCTCCGCAAGACGCAGGCAAAGGCCGCGGCCAAGAAGAATCCGAATCGACCCACTTACGACAAGGCGCTCGACGCCACTCGCATCGATCGCCCCGAAGCATCCGAAGATGCGACGGAAATCTTCAAGGAGATGAAGAAGCGCACGTTCTAGGGCGCTACACCTCCAGCCGATCTCCGGGCTTCGCAACCACCTCGTACAGCGCCGGCATCAGGAACACGGAGATCAGAAGTCGCGAGAAGAGCCCGCCCACGATCACGATCGCGAATGGGCGTTGCGAGTCCGAGCCCACGCCGGTCGAGAGCGCCGCGGGCAGCAGTCCGAACGCCGCCACGAGTGCCGTCATCATGATCGGGCGCAGCCTCAACAGCGCTGCCTCCCTGATCGCATCCGAGACGAGCCGCCCCTCGATACGCAGCTCGTTCACGTACGAGATGTAGACCACCGCCGTCTGCACGCTCACGCCGAACAGCGCGAGGAAGCCGATCCCGGAGCTCACCGAGAACGGCGTGCCCGTGAGCTTGAGCGCGAGTATTCCCCCGATCGGGGCGGAGAGCACCACTCCGAGTACGGTGATGCCGGGAAACTTGAAGTTGCTGTACAGCGCGAAGAGGATGAGAAAGATCAGCACGAGCGTGATCGGCAGCACCACCTGCAGCTGCCCGCGCGACGCCGAGTAGTCTTCGTACTCGCCGCCCCACCGCACGCGATATCCCGGCGGCAGGTGAACCCTCTTCGCCACTTGCTCCTGCGCCTCCTTCACCGCGCTGGCGAGATCGCGCCCGTTCACCGAGTACTGCACGCCGATGAAGCGCGAGTTGTCCTGCCGGTAGATGAATGACGCCCCGTTCGCGAGCTGAATCTCGGCGAGCTCGCGCAGCGGTACCTGTTGCCCATCAGGAGTGGACACGCGAATGTTGCCGATCGCGTCCGGTGTCTCGCGATACTTGGGCTCGAGGCGCACGACCAGATCGAATGTGCGCTCGCCCTGCGCAACGGTCGTTGCCGCGTTCCCGCCCACTGCAGCCTCGATCAGCGCGTTCACATCCGCGACGTTCACGCCATATCGCGCGATCTTCGCGCGATCGATCTTCACCGTGAGGCTCGGCTGCCCGAGCTCCTGCACGAGCGTCACCTGGTTGATGCCGCGCACCGAGTCCAGCACCTGCTTCACCTCGCGACCCTTCGACTCGAGCGTCGCGAGATCATCGCCGAACAGCTTCACGTCGAGTGAGCTCTTGAGACCAGTCTCCGCCTCGTTCACCGCGTCTTCCGCGGGCTGTGTGTAGTTGAACGTGATCCCCGGAAACGCCGACAGCTTCCTGTCGATCGCCTCGATGAGCTCCGGCTTGCTCTTGATGCTGCCGTTCCACTCGCCGTATGGTTTCAACCCGACGTAGAACTCCGCGTTGAAAAATCCGGTCGGATCCGTGCCATCATCCGGACGTCCGTGCTCGTCCGCCACCACGGTCACCTCCGGAAAGGAGCGCAGGATCGCGCGGATCTGCGGCACGATGCGCGACGACTCCTCGAATGAGATCGTGTACGGCATCGTCGAGCGCACCCAGAGCGCGCCCTCGTCGAGCTTCGGCATGAACTCGCCGCCGATCGTCGGGATGAGCAGCAGCGACAACGCGAACAGCACGCTCGACGCGACGATCACGCGCCACGGGTAGTGCAGCGACCAGTCGAGCGCGCGCTCGTACCGGTCGCGCATCCACTCGAACGCCGGATTGCGCCGCTCGCGCACGGTGCCGCGCAGCAACCAGATGCACAGCACCGGAAGCAGCGTGACGGTGAGCAGAAACGAGCCGACCACCGCGAAGATCGTCGTGTCGGCCATGGGTTGAAACAGCTTTCCCGATGGACCGGCCAGCGCGTAGATCGGCAGGAAGCCCGCGATGATCACCGCCACCGCAAACAGAATCGGCCTGTCCACTTCGGCCGCAGCATCCACGACGACCTCGCGCAGGTCGTACTCGGTGCCATGTCGCAGCGCGAGCTGTCGAAAGACGTTCTCCACCATCACCACGGCGCAGTCGACGATGATGCCGAAGTCGATGGCGCCGATCGAGAGCAGATTGGCCGGAATGTGCTTGAGATCGAGGCAGATGAACGCGAACAGCAGCGCCAGCGGTATCGTGATCGCGACGATGAGCCCCGCCCGAAAATCGTAGAGAAAGAAAATCAGGATCACGATGACGATCACGATGCCGCGCAACAGGTTGTCCTCGACCGTGTGCGTCGTGAGCGCGACGAGATCGCTGCGATCGTAGAACGGCCGCACCTTCACATCCTTCGGCAGGATCGAGTCGTTGAGCTCCTGCGTCTTCGCCTCGACGCCCTTGAGCACCGTTTGCGCCTGCTCACCCACGCGCAGCAGGATCACACCTTCCACGGCATCGTTCACCGTATCGATGCCGAATTGGCCGAGCCGCGGCGCGGCGCCGATCACGACTCGACCGATGTCCTTCACGAGCACCGGCGTACCATTGTGAACCGCGACGACGACGTTCCCGATGTCCTCGAGCGTCTCCACGCGCCCAAGGCCGCGCACGTAGTAGAACTGTCCGCCTTCGGAGTAGAAGCCGCCGCCCGCGTTGCCGTTGTTCGCGGCGAGGGCGCTCGCCACCTCGGGCACCGAAAGCCCCGCGCCTGCCAGCCGAACGGGATCGATCACGACCTGGTATTGCATCGTCTCGCCACCGAGCGACGACATGTCGGCCACACCCGGCACCGACTTGTACGCGCGCTCGAGCACCCAGTCCTGGATGACCTTGAGCTCCATCGCCGAGCGATCCTTGCTCTCGACCACGTAGCGATAGACGAGCCCGGAGGGCGAGAAGAGCGGCGCCACCGACGGCGTGACGCCCTCGGGAAGATCAAGATCGGGGAGACGCTCGAACGCCTGCTGCCGCGCGAAGTAGTTGTCCGTCTTGTCGCCGAACGTGAGCGTCACATCCGAGAGCCCGTACAGCGACACCGAGCGCATGACCTTGAGTCCCGGGAGACCGTTCATCACGAGCTCCGTTGGGGCGGTGATCAGTCGCTCCACCTCTTCCGCCGCGTGCCCGGGCCACTGCGTCACGATCTCGACCATGGGCGGCGAGAGATCCGGATACGCATCGACCGGGAGCCGCTTGAACGACCAGATGCCCACGCCGATCAACAGCAGCGCGAGGAAGACGACGATGAGACGCTGATCGATCGATGCGCGAACGATTCGATTGACGAATGACCGCTTGAAGTGTTGCTCGTGTAGTGGCT
>DASXQD010000005.1:0-2424 GCA_036493195.1 Gemmatimonadaceae bacterium
GCCCACGCCTCTGGATGTAATCCGAAGTGCGGCAGGAGGCGCTGCGCAAGCACGCCGATCCCGCCGCCGAAGGCCGCGCCCACGAAGAGCGTGGGCGTAAAGAGTCCGCCGGAGCCGCCCGAGTTCAGCGTGAGCGATGTCGCAAGCATCTTCGCGAGTGCGAACCCGATGAGGAGATACCAGGTGATCCCGCCGAACATCTCGATCGGAATCGCCAGATGCCCGGTGCCAGTGAGCAGCCCGCCGCCGAGGTACACGAGCAGCCCCACTGCCAGCCCTCCGAGCAGTGGCCGAAGCCAGAGCGGCTTGATGCGCCGGAAGACATCGGTGGTCGCGAAGAACAGATGCGAGTAGAATGCGGACGCGAGCCCGCACGCGATGCCGAGCAGCGGATAGAGAGACACGATCGCGAGCGGACGGATGACTCCGTACGGCGGAATGTGAAAGGCCGGATGCGAGCCGAGAAACGGACGCACCGTAATCGCCGCGACGACACTCGCGATCACTACGGGGCTGAACGCGCCAATCGAGAAGGAGCCGAGGACTTCCTCGAGAGCGAAGAATGCGCCCGCGAACGGTGCGTTGAATGCCGCCGAGATGCCGGCGGCCGCACCGCATCCGACGAGAATCTTGAGCCTCCGTGGTTGGAAGCGCAGCGCGCGTCCGACGACCGAGCCGATCGACGACCCCAGCACCGCGGTGGGTCCCTCGCTGCCGGCGGACCCGCCGCCGGCGAGGGTGATCACCGCCGCGAGCGTGCGCATCACCACGGGACGAAACGGCACCACGCCACCGCGCTTCGCGACGGCCAGCTGCACGTCGGGAACCGTCTGTCCATCGGGCATTCGTGCCCAGCGCACGATCGCCCACGCGAGCCACAGCGCGAGCGCGGTGACGACCGGATGGTAGAATGCCTCGGCAACCGGATCGAGGCGCGCACCGCCTCGTGTGACGAGCAGGTAGTACGCCAGGTCGATGAGTCGGTAAAACGCAACCACACCGAGCGCTGCCACGGCGCCGATCGCGAGCGCGAGCACCATGAGCAACGTGCCCTCGTCCCAATCCCGGCGCTCGAGCCATCCGACCACCTTCGCCCACGGCGCTCCGAGTTGGCTGACGATCGCGGCCGAACGAGCCGCGGCAGTGCGCGAGGAGCCCCGGCTCAATACGCCTCCTTCTCCCCTTCTTCGAGCTCGCCCAGCAACTTGAGATAGCTGTCGTAGCGCGACGCACCGATCGCGCGCCTCGCGACCGCATCGCGCACGGCGCATCCCGGCTCGTGCACGTGCCTGCAGTCGCCGAATCTGCACTCGCTGATGAAGGGGCGAAACTCGAGAAAGCAGTCGTCGAGATCGCTCGCGAGAAGATTCCACACGCCGATCTCGCGCAGCCCCGGTGTGTCGACGACGAAGCCGCCATCGGGGAGGGGATGCATCGCGGCGCCCACCGTGGTGTGGCGCCCCTTGTTCACTGACTCGCTGATCTCGCCCACGCGAAGGTTGAGCCCCGGGTAGATCGAGTTGAGCAGCGACGACTTGCCAACGCCGGACGGTCCGCTCAGCGCGGAGGTGCGGCCGTGCAGCGCCGCGCCAAGCTCCTCGAGCCCGATCCGTTCCTTCACGCTAGTGAAGTGGATGGGATATCCCGGGAGCCGGTATTCGTCGAGCCACGCGGGCGGCGCGCTCACGAGCTCCCGCTTGTTCAGTACGATGCGCGCCTGAATGTCGTTCGCGGCCGCGATCACGAGAAAGCGGTCGAGCATGCGAGGGTGCGGCTCGGGCTTCGCTAAGGCGAACACCACGATGACCTGATCGATGTTCGCCACCACGACGCGTTCTCCGTGAGAGCCGCCCGGCGCGCGACGCGCGAGCCGCGAGCGGCGCGGAAAGAGCTCGGCGATCACCCAGCTTCCGCCGCGCTGTTCCTGTTCGAGGCGGACGTCATCACCAACCGCGATCTTGTCGGCGCCCTCCTGCTTCAACCGGCCGCGCAGCGTGGCCTGAAGCTGTGCCCCGCCAGTCGTGCGCACGGTCCACACGCCACCGGTGCCGTTCATCACGACGCCGCGAACGTCGCCCGGTGCGTCGGTCATCGCAGGGGCATCACGAATCGTGCTCCGTGCCTTCCTCGCGCATCGCGTCCCACCACGGGCGCGACGGAGGGGCGCTCGCGCCCACCAGGGAGTCGAGCTGACGCTTGACCTCGTGCAGCGACATAGCACCGATGGTGCGCGTCGCCTCCTCCACCGTTGCGCCCCACGCGAGGAAGGGCGATTCCAGGTGGCCGGTCACCTCCGGCTGCTCGCCGCCCCATCGGACGAAGAGGAGATAACCGCCCACGGGGCGGGCTCGCTCGCCGGTTTCATCGGTCTCGATCGCGACCGTGTAGGAGCGGCCATCAGCGCCTTCGAACGCTGCCGGCCGC
>DASXQD010000006.1:0-2338 GCA_036493195.1 Gemmatimonadaceae bacterium
GTGCCCGAAGATCAGCTGCCGGTGATCCTCCCCGAGATCCAGGACTTTCGTCCAGACGACACCGGAATCTCGCCGCTCGCTCGTCACGAGGAGTGGTATCGGGTACCGTGCCCGAAGTGCGGAGAGCCTGCGGTGCGCGAGACGGATGTCTCGGACACGTTCCTGGATAGCGCGTGGTACTTCCTGCGCTACCCGAGTGCGAATCTCGATGATGTTCCCTTCGATCCGGAGATCACCCGGAAGTGGCTGCCGGTAAACTCGTACATCGGCGGCAACGAGCACGCAGTGCTGCATCTGCTGTACTCGCGCTTCATCACGATGGTCCTCCACGACATGGGGCACCTCACCTTCGAGGAGCCGTACACCCGCTTCCGCGCGCACGGACTGATCATCCGCGAGGGCGCGAAGATGTCGAAGACGAAGGGCAACGTCGTGAATCCGGATCAGTACCTCGAGCGCTGGGGTGCGGACACCTTCCGCACCTATCTCATGTTCCTCGGTCCATTCGAGGAGGGCGGCGACTTCCGCGATGCAGGGATCAGCGGAGTCAAGCGCTTCCTCGAGCGGCTGTGGAAGACCGCACACGACGCACACGTGAACGGCGAGCCCGACACCAAGGTGATGCGCAAGCTGCACCAGACCATTCGCAAGGTCGGCGAGGACACCGCGCGCCTCAGCTACAACACGGCGATCGCGGCGATGATGGAGTACATGAACGTGCTCCGCGCGTCGGAACGCGTGGCGCACCGCGCCGAGGTCGAGCCGCTCGTGCAGCTCGTGGCACCGTTCGCGCCGCACATGGCCGAGGAGCTCTGGGAGCAGTTCGGCCACGAGAGCGGCGTGTTCGAGTCGCGCTGGCCGAGCTACGACCCGGCGCTCGCGACCGTCGACGAGATCGAGCTCGTGGTGCAGGTGAACGGCAAGGTGCGCGGAAAGATTCGCGTTGCGCGCGACATCGCGGAGAGCGATGCGATCGCGCTTGCGCGCGCCGACGCAGGCATCGCGCGATTCCTGACGGGGGAGCCGAAGAAAATCATCTTCGTGCCGGGGCGGCTGCTCAACGTCGTGGTGTAGCTCGCGCGGGCATGGACGCTGACGGAGAGCTGCGCCTTGGAGTTCGTCAGTTTGTGTCCGTGGCCGCCTTTCGCTTCGCGATGAGCAGCTTCTCGATCTGGTCGAGGTTGATCGACTCGGGCTTCGTGAAGTTGAGGCAGCTCTTGCTCTCCTTCGCACCCGCGAGCTTCACGCCCGATTCTGCAACCTGCTTTCGCAGGCCATAGATCGAGATGTAGTTCTTCTGGCTCGCGACCCCGACGGCCATAGTGTCTCTCTTGTAGTACGGCATCCCGTACTCCATTCCCTCGTCGAAGCCGACGAGATGTTTGCGGCAGAGCGCGCACAGCGCCGTCATCACCTTTCGCCTCTCGTCAGGCAGTTCCTTCAGGTACGCCGCGACAGTGCTGGCTTTGCTCTGCATTGCCTATTTTCCGGCCGCCATCACGCGCTTGAGCACCCGTCCCGGCCGTGCGTCCGTCGTGTGCTCGTTCTCGTACACCGATGCGCCATTCACCCACACGCGGCGTATCCCCGTGCTCACCAGGTGCGGCTCCGTGGGTGTCGCGCGATCGATGATCGTCTGCGGGTCGAAGAGCACCAGGTCCGCGTAGCTCCCGACCGTGATCTGGCCGCGATCCTTGATTCCGACGTTCGCAGCGGCGAGTGAGGTCGCCTTCCGGACCGCCTCCTCGAGAGGCATCACGTGCTGGTCGCGCACGTAGCGGCCCATGATGCGCGTGAACGTGCCATAGCCGCGCGGGTGGCTGCCGTCGAGCTCTCCATCGGTGCAGAAGTCCGCGTACGGCCACGCCAGCAGCTTCGACACATCGCGCTCTTCCATGCTCGTCGCCATGATCGAATTGTCGGCGTGCGCGGTGTCGCCGCTCGCCTCGGCCGTCTCCGATGCTCTGAGCAGATCGATCAGGGCCGTCGTGTCGTCGACGTTCATGCCCTGCGCAACATCGTGAAGCGTCTTTCCGTTGTACTCCGGCTTGGGGCCGTAGTCCGCGAGTATCAGCCCCTCGGCCGGCGCCACCTGGTCGAGCGCGAACGCCGCCGATTTGCGATTCTCGAAATCGCGGTGCGGGAAGAGCACCGACATTCCCGAGTGCCAGTACGTATACGGATAGATATCGGCCGTCACCTGCACCCCGCTCGCGCGTGCGCGATCGAGCACGTGAATCAGGCTGTCGCCCAATCCCCATGACTCCTTCATCGCCAGCTTGATGTGCGATACCTGTACCGGCATGTGGTTCTCGCGACCGATCGTGATCAGCTCGTC
>DASXQD010000007.1:0-6736 GCA_036493195.1 Gemmatimonadaceae bacterium
GATCGCGCAGGTGATCTCGCAACGCGAGCTCCAGCGCCGCGGATACGATCCGGAGCCCATCGGCGATCTCGTGTTCGCGGCCGTGATCGGTGGGCTGCTCGGGGCAAAGATCTACTACGTGATCCTCACGGGCGATATCACGACGCTGTGGAGCCGCGGCGGCTTCGTGTTCTGGGGCGGTCTCATCGGCGGCATCATCGCGGTGTTTCTGGTCATCCACCGCAAGCAGCTGAATGCCTGGCGCATCTCCGACGTCGCAGGAATCGGGATCGCTGCCGCGTACTCGATCGGCCGCACGGGATGTTGGGCCGTGGGCGACGACTACGGACGTCCCTGGGTCTCACGCTTCGCCGTGAGCTTTCCGGAGGGTGCGCCGCCATCCACCGCCGCGAATCTCGCCGCCTTTCATTCGTCGATCCCGGCCGGCGTGTCTCCATCGACCGTGCTGTCGGTGTATCCGACGCAGCTGCTCGAAGTATTCCTGGGCTTCGTGATGTTCCTGATTCTCTGGCGTCTCAGGGATCACAAGCATGCAGAGGGTTGGTTGATGGGTGTGTATATGGTGCTCGCCGGCATCGAGCGCTTCGCGGTCGAGTTTCTGCGCGCCAAGGATGATCACCTGTTTGGCCCGCTCACCATGGCGCAGTATCTCGCGATCCTGTTCATCTTCGCGGGTGTGGTCGTGATGAAAATGCGCAGCGACGTGCGCGGCTCGGCCCGCGGCATCTACGCCGTGGCGCGGGCCGCGTGACCTTCAACACGGACCTCTCATGATGGATCGCCGTGGATTTCTCGCTGCGTCACTCGCGGGCGCGGCCGCACTCGTAGCGAGACGCGCGAGCGCGGCCGTGCCGCCGCGCGCTGGCGTCGCGCGTCCGCCCGTGACGGTCTACAAGGACGCGTCGTGCGGCTGCTGCAGGAAGTGGGTCGAGCACATGCAGGCGAGCGGCTTCACGGTGGACGCGCACGACAGCGCCGACATGGACGCGCTGAAGGACCACTACGGTGTGCCAAGTGGTGTGCGGTCGTGCCATACCGCGTTGGTCGGCAACTACGTGGTCGAGGGACACGTGCCGGCGGCAGATGTCGACCGACTGTTGAAGCAGCAGCCGAAGGTGGCCGGTCTCTCGGTGCCTGGCATGGTGATGGGAAGTCCCGGAATGGAGGGCTCCGTGTCCAAGCCGTACACGGTGCTCGCCTTTCAGAAGACCGGCGCGACGACGCCCTTCGCGTCTCACACGTAGCGCGTGTCGCGCTACTGCATCATCGGCGCGGGCCCGTCCGGGCTCGCGGCTGCGCGGGCGCTCGCCGCTGCGGGCCTGTCCTTCGATGTCTACGAGCGCCACAGCGATGTGGGCGGCATCTGGGATGCTCAGAATCCGAACACGCCCATCTACGAGAGCGCGCACTTCATCTCCTCGCGAACGCAGTCGGCATTCGACGATTTCCCGATGCCGGCGGACTATCCCGACTACCCGTCCTGGAGGCAGGTTCTCGACTACATTCGCGCGTTCGCGGACAAGTACGATCTGCGCAAGCACGTGCGATTCGATACATCGGTAATGAAGGCGAGCCCCGCCGGTGCGCAGTGGGACGTGCAGCTCTCCACGGGTGAGGTGCTGCGCTACGACGGCGTGATCGCGGCGGTCGGTCACGACTGGGATCCTCTGCTCCCCGAGTATCCCGGCACGTTCGATGGCAAGGCGTATCACACCGTCGATTATCGCTCTGGCGCCGAGCTCGCGGGAAAGAAGGTGCTGGTGGTGGGCGCCGGAAACTCGGGATGCGACATCGCGTGCGACGCGGCGATCCATGCGAGCCAGGCGTGGATCAGCACGCGTCGCGGCTACCACTTTCTTCCGAAGCACTTCTTCGGGCAGCCTACCGACGAGTTCTTTCGCGGAGGCCCGCACATCCCGAACTGGCTCGCGCCATCGCTGCTCGCCGTGCTGCTGCGGATCATCGTGGGCGACCTGCGCCGCTACGGTCTTCCGAAACCCGACCACAAGCCGCTCGCGACGCATCCGATCATCAACTCGCAGCTCCTGCACCATCTCGCGCACGGCGATGTGACTGCGAAGCCGGACATCGCGGAGCTGCGCGGGCGCACGGTGCGATTCGTCGATGGCAGCGAGATCGAGCCGGACGTCATCCTCTGGGCAACCGGCTATCGGCCGAGCATTCCGTGTCTCGAGGCGGGCGGAATCCATCTCGCGGAGAGCGGTGAGGATCTCTATCTCAACATGTTCTCGCGCGAGCACCCCGGGCTCTACATCATGGGATTTTTCGGGACTGCGGGCGCCGCGTATCCGATCGTGAGCAAGCAGGGCGCCCTACTCGCCGCCGTGCTCACCGCGCAGGAAACGAATGGTGCGGCCATGCGCACGTTCGAACAGCTTCGCGCCAAGCCGCGGCCGCTCAGGGGCGGCATGCGCTACGTGAGCTCACCGCGACACGCCTTCTACGTGCAGTTCGAGGAGTATTTGAAAGTGTTGGGCAAGGTGCGCTCGAAAGTGGAGCGCGCCGCGCACTGAGAGCTAAACCGCGGGCGCCTCGTCCGGCGTGATCAGCGTGCTGCGCGACGTGTCCCTGCGCGCGATGAAGTACGAGCCGATCACGATCACCGCCGCGAGTGCCTGCGCCACGAGCGTCTCCACCGTCGGGAACACCGAGAGCCAGAGTCCCATCCACGCCGGGATCAGGTGCTCGAGCGAGGGGATGACCGTCGTCGGCAACCAGCGCGCGAGCTGCATCTCCTGCGCCTGCTCGCCCACCATCACCAACAACACCACGCCGAGCATGATGCCCGTGAACACGAGCATCTTGCGGTACGGCAGCTTGCGGTGCGCAATGAACGTGAGCACCGCGACGATCGCCGTGAGCGCGAGTCCCGCCGCCACGCCCGCGAGCACCACGCTCCCACCCATCCTGAGACGGTAGCTCTGAAGAAAGAGCACCACCTCGAAGCCCTCGCGATAGAGCGAGGTGAAGCCGAGCACACCGAGCCCGAAGAGCACGCGCCGCGCCTTCTCTTCGGCGCTCCCCACGTCGCTCATGAGCGTCCGTTTCCGCCGATTGTGCATGCTGATCCAACCGGTCCAGTAGACCTTGTGGAAGAACCAGTTCATGACGACGAGCAGCACGATGACGGCGAGCAGGCCGGTTGCTGCCTGAACATCGAGCGCCGGAAGGCGTCCGGAGAGCGCGTCGACCATGCCGACGACGGCGAACCACGTGATGAGCGTGGCCGCGAAGGCCAGCGCCGCGCCCATGGCCACGGGACGCTGGTACGATTGCGTCGAGCCTTTCATGCTCGCGGTGATCGCGGCCAGCACGAGGATGCACTCGAGGCCCTCGCGGAACACCAGTACCGCGATGTCGAGGGCCTTGACCGTCGAGGGACTGCCGAGTGCGGTGGGATCCGGCGCGCCACCTGAGGCGACGGCGCTCCAAATAAGCACGGCGAGCACGATTGCAGCGCCCGCCCATACTGCGATTTGACCACCGATGCGCACGGCGCGACCGCTTGCTATCGTGGGACGGCTGGCCGTAGTCATTGGGAGCTGGGGAGAAAATCGCGCCGCGGGATCGTCATTCCGACTGATATTATCGGCTTTCACTTTCCGGCGCCACTGTCGGCGAAGTCTTGGCGGTCCGGCGGGGATCCCGGCCCCTCGAGCACGACAACCGCCCCAGCCGAGCTCGCTGTATGCGTGAGCGAGAGGTGCACACGAGTCGCACCCAATTCCAGCGCTCGGCGCGCCGCACCGCCGTGCAGCCGAAGCGCCGGCGAGCCGTCCTCCGCCAGCATCACCTCGAGCTCCCGCCAGCCGATCGCCCGGGCCGCCTGCGTGCCCCGTAACGCCTTGTACGTGGCCTCCTTCGCGGCAACCCGGGCAGCCAGATGGAGTGCCGGCCGGGGGCGGCTCAGCGCGTAGGCGCGCTCCGCCTCCGTGAACAGCTTCTGCAGTGCGTGTTCGCCCTTCGAGGCGAGCATTCGCTCGACGCGCGCGATCTCGACCATGTCGATGCCGATCGCAATGATCACGAGATGCGCCCGGCCGATTTCCTCGCTTCCCGCTCCTTCCGCCCGAAGAGCCGCTTCCAGAACCCGGACTTGCTGCGACGCTCGTCGCTCAGCACCGGATGGATCTCGATCCAGCTGCCGTCCGCACTCCGAAACACGTCGCGCAGCACGGCCGACCACTCCCGCCATCGCACGAAACGATCGCTGTCATCGGAGGCGCCGAGCGCCGCCTCGGCCCGCTCGAGCTCAGCGATGCGCGCGAACAGCTCGCGCGCGTGATCGTTGAGCTCCGCAAACAGGGCGCGCCGCTCGCCCGCCTCGCCCGGATAGCGCTCGGCCGCGATGTCCGCGAGCACCTGCTCGATCGCCGCACGCAGCGCTCCGGCATCGAAGGCCGCGCGCAACGCCACGAGATTCGGTGCGCGCTCGGCGATCAACCTGGCCTCGAGCAGCGGTCCGAAAAACCGGTCGTGCTCCTCACCAGCAGCGAGTGAGCCTGCACCCAGCGCGCGTAACGAGCGCGTCATCTCCGGGATCGCGCACGCGTGGCTCGCGATCTCGGTAGCGAGCTCGTTGAGATCCGGCGCCTGCTCCAGCTGAATCACATCACCTGCGTCGAGATACAGCTCGAGCACGTCGCCGGGAACCCGGATTCCCTCGAGCTGCGCGAGGGCGATCGAGATGCGTCCGCGGTCGGTATCGAGAAAGAGCGCGTCCGCGTCGAGCGAGACCATCGCCTCGCCTTCGAGCTCGCGGCCTCGCAGCAGTCCTCCGAGGGAGACGCGGTGCGGTTCCATCGAAAACGACACTCAGAGCTCGCGAATCGCTGGCGCGTTGGCGCCGAGCTCCGCGTCCGACAGTGCGGCGCGCTGCCCCGTTCGCGCCTCGTAACGCATCGCGAAATCCGTCAGCCGCTCGGCCGTGTACGCGTTTCGGGAGATGCCGAGCGCGGCGATCGCGCGCTCGATCGTGTCCGGAGCGCCCTCCACTTCCACGAGATCGTCCATGCGCGGATAGCGCTCGAAGCGCACGCTCGCGCCCTCGAGATCCCACTGCTCGATTTCGCGATCGATCGCGCGCGTGATCGTGTACCCGAGCCCGGAGAGGATGCGCGCCACGGCCTCGGGATCGGACACCGTGCTCCCGACTTCATCGCGCACCTTGTAGCCGTCTTCGTATGCGGTTGCGCCCTTGTACTCGAGCTCCGCGCGTGAGCCATCGGCACCGCGGTAGGTGCGCAGGCGCAGCACGATGTCCCGGGCGGCGAGTGAGCGCTCGGGCGTGTCGAAGCGGCGGTCCTCGATCCGGCCGAAGAAGACGCGGGTCGCACCGGCGCGCTCGAGCCTGATGCTGCGATCGCGCCATGAATCCAGCACCGCCTTGAGCTCCACCTCACGCATCGTCGATCACTCGCATCACCGCGTCCGTGTCGGCGAGCGACGAGAAGAGCGCGTACGGGTGATGCCGCGCGAGCTCCTCGGGCGTGTACCGTCCCGTGGCAACGGCGATCGCACGTGCGCCTATCGCCTGCCCGCACTCGATGTCGGCGGGCGTGTCGCCGATGACGAAAATGTGGTCGCCTGGAATCTCGAGGCCGAGATCTTCGAGCGCTCTTCGCTGCGCGAGCGCCGGAAGCTCGCCCCGCGCGTGATGATCCGATCCGAACGCGCACACGCGGAAGCGGCTCATGGCGATTCCCGCCGCCTGCAGCTTGATCGCGGCGCCTTCCCGCAGATTCCCCGTGAGCAGTCCGAGCACGATGTCGCTCCGCGCCTCGAGCTCGTTCAGCAGCTCGCGCACGCCGTCGAACACGTGCGCGCGCGTGCCGCCGGCGAGCTCGCGCTCGAGGCCGCCGAGGTAGCGCTCGATCAGCGGCGCGATGCGCTCGTCGATCGTCTCGTCGGTGTGTCCGCTCGCGCGCATCAGATCGCGCACGATCTGCGGATCCGTCTTTCCGTCGTAGTGGTAATCGGTGGGGCCGGCGCCTCCGAACACATTGGTCAGCGCCTCGGTCATCGCGCGGCGACCGGCGCCATCACTCCACAATATGGTTCCATCGATATCGAACAATACGAGCTTCATTTTCGATGCGTTGCTCAGGTGTGCGTCAGGGTGACGCCCGCGAGAATGGTGACGGCGCCCACGCCCTGCAACGGCGTGGGATGCTCGTGCATCCAGATCCACGCCGCGATCAGCGCGAACACGGGCTCGAGATGGAGATAGATCCCGGTGCGCGTCGCGCCGAGGATGCGAATGCCGCGATACCAGAACACCGACGCGATCGCGAGCGAGATCACACCGCCGTAGAGGATCGCCAGCCACACGTCCGCGGGAAGTGCAGACCAATGCGTCGCGAGCATCGAGGGGAAGCCGAAGAGCAGGAGCGGTAGCGCGCCGCCGGCGAGCGTGAGCGCGGCGACGGTCGTGTCCTCGACATCGCTCGCGTACTTCGCCTGCAGCACGACATACACCGCCCAGATCACCGCAGCGAGCACGGACAGGAGATTGCCTTCGATCGACGATGAGCCATCCATCGCCGTGCGCGACGTGAGCGCGATCAGCGCGACGCCGGCGAGTGAGAGCGCGATGCCGATTGCGCAGCGTGAGGAGATCGGTCCGAGCCCGGCAAATCGGCTCAGCAGCGCGATGAACGCCGGGCTGGACGCGAGCAGGAGCGCCGCCACGCCGACGTCGGTGTTCACGACGCTG
>DASXQD010000008.1:0-14045 GCA_036493195.1 Gemmatimonadaceae bacterium
GGTCGCGATGGCCGATCCATCCGATCTCGGCGTCATCGACGATCTGAAGTTCATCACGCGCTACGACATCTTCCCCGTGATCGCCGGGGAGTACACGCTCCGCAACGCCGTCGACAAGCACTACGGCGAGAACACCGACGACGCGCTGCAGACCATCCTCGATGACATCGACGGCGAAGATGGAGATGTCGAGGTCGTCGAAGAACGTGATGAGGACGTCAGCGCGTCGGTGCTCGCGGCCGCGATCGATGATGCACCGGTCGTGAAACTGATCAACGGCATTCTGACGGACGCCGTGAAGAAGGGCGCATCCGACATCCACTTCGAGTGCTACGAGCACGAGATGCGTGTACGCTACCGCATCGACGGCGCGCTGCAGGAAGTGATGAAGCCGCCGATGAAGCTGAAGGCCGCGCTCATTTCGCGCTTCAAGATCATGTCGAACCTGAACATCGCCGAGCGCCGCGTGCCCCAGGACGGGCGCATCAAGCTGAAGATCGGCAAGAAGGTCATCGACTATCGCGTGTCGACGCTGCCCACGCTGTTCGGCGAAAAGGTCGTGCTTCGAATTCTCGACAAGGGGAATCTGACACTCGATCTCGAGAAGTTCGGCATCGAGCCGCGCGCCGAGGCGGACCTGATGGAGGCGGTGGCGAATCCGTATGGCATGGTGCTCGTCACGGGGCCGACGGGCTCCGGAAAAACGACCACGCTCTACTCGGCGCTGTCGAAGGTCAACAACATCGACGTCAACATCATGACGGCGGAAGATCCAGTCGAGTACAACATCTTCGGGATCAACCAGGTGCTCGTGCGCACCGACATCGGACTGACCTTCGCCGCGGCGCTGAAGGCGTTCCTTCGTCAGGATCCGAACATCATCATGATCGGAGAGATTCGAGACCTGGAGACGGGCGGCATCGCGATCAAGGCGGCGCTCACGGGCCACCTGGTCATGTCCACGCTGCACACGAACTCGGCGCCGGAAACCGTGACGCGCCTCATGGACATGGGTCTCGAGCCGTTCAACGTCGCGTCGGCGCTCAATCTCGTGCTGGCGCAGCGGCTCGTGCGAAAGATCTGCAACACGTGCCGGGCGCGATACGAGCCGGATGTGGTGGAGCTCAACGCCGCCAAGCTGAAGCCGGACATGACCTTCCGGAGCCTCATGTACACGGACGAAGCCATCCAGAACATGAAGCGGATGGCGACGAAGGAAGCGGCTCCGATCGTGAAGGACTTCACGCTCGATACGACCATCGCGGAGATGCCGTTCTTCCGCGGACGTGGCTGCGACACGTGCGCCGGCACCGGCCTCAAGGGCCGCCAAGGGCTGTACGAGGTCATGCTCATGACGCCGAAGGTGCGCAAGCTCGTGATGCAGAGCGTCGGCGCGGCCGAAATTCAGAAGGGTGCCGTCGAGGATGGAATGCTGACGCTTCGCATGGACGGGCTGCTCAAGGTCATGAAGGGGATCTGCACGCTGGATCAGGTCATCCGCGAGACTGCGGCCTAAGGGCGCGCCGGGGCGTTCCCGCAACGCCCGACCCACTCCCTCGTCTATAGGTGGTATCCCGCTTCCCGGGACCGTTATCTCACAGGAGTCACATTGACTGCCCCTGTCGCCAATACCGTCAACCTGCGCGCGTTGCTCGAGGAAATGATCGAGCGGGACGCGTCCGATTTGCACATCACCGCAGGTGACAAGCCGAAATTGCGCATCGACGGCGACATCACCGACGCGAACGTCGATGTGGTGCTGACCCCGAAGGACACGCTGCAGCTCGCGTACTCGATTCTCACGGAGAACCAGAAGAAGCGGTTCGAGACGGAGGACGAGCTCGATTTTTCGTTCGGCATTCAGAACCTCGCGCGCTTTCGAGGCAACTGCTTCAAGCAGCGCGGCTGCGTGTCGCTCGTGATTCGACAGATCCCGTTCAACATCCGCACGTTCGAGGAGCTCGGCCTGCCGAACGCCGTGGCGAAGATGGCCGAGCGCCCGCGCGGGCTGGTGCTGGTGACGGGACCGACGGGATCCGGAAAGAGCACGACGCTCGCCGCGATGATCGACAAGATCAATCGCGAGCGTCGCGGCCACATCATCACGGTGGAAGACCCGATCGAGTTCATTCACCGCCACCAGAGCTGCATCGTCAATCAGCGCGAAGTCGGCACGGACACGAAGAGCTTCTCCAATGCGCTCAAGTACTCGCTGCGTGAAGACCCCGACGTCATTCTCGTCGGCGAAATGCGCGATCTGGAAACGATGCAGGCCGCGCTGACGATCGCCGAGACGGGGCACCTGTGCTTTGCGACGCTGCACACGAATTCGGCGGCGGAGGCGATCAACCGCATGATCGACGTGTTCCCGAGTCACCAGCAGGGGCAGGTGCGCGCGCAGCTCGCGTTCGTGCTCGAGGGAATCGTGACGCAGACGCTCCTGCCGCGCGCGAAGGGACGCGGTCGTGCGATGGCGGCGGAGATTCTCGTCGTGACGCCGGCGATCCGCGCGCTGATCCGCGACAACAAGATCCACCAGATCAACTCGTCCATGCAGTCGGGCAAGAAGTTCGGCATGCAGACGCTCAACGACGCGCTGTACAACCTGTACATGTCGCGCGAAGTCGTGCTCGATGAGTGCCTGCGTGTGTCGGGCGACCAGAACGAATTCCTGCGCATGATCGGCGAGTCGCCGATGGACGATGTCGCCAACGGCGATGCACCGAAGCTCGCGGGACAGCACGCCAAGTACGCCGCCGCGGGCAAGCGGTAATCAGAATCGTCTGAGGAGCATACATGCCAACATTTGCCTATACGGCGCGCACGCTGGGCGGTGAGCTCAAGAACGCGACGATGGAAGCCGCGAGCCGCGATGAGGTCGTCGCGAATCTGCGGAGACAGAAGCTCGTCGTCGTCAAGGTGGACGAAGAGACGAAGAAGAAGAAGGGCGGGAAGGTCAAGACGCGCGACATCGTCATCTTCACGCGTCAGTTCTCGACGATGATCAACTCCGGTCTGCCGCTCGTGCAGGCGCTCGACATTCTCTCGCGCCAGAGTGAGAACAAGGCGCTGCAGGATGTGACGCACCAGGTGGTGTACGATGTGGAGTCGGGACACACGGTGGCCGACGCGCTGCGCCGGCATCCCAAGGCGTTCACCGACCTGTACGTGAACATGGTGGCCGCCGGCGAGGCGGGTGGTATTCTCGACACGATTCTGATGCGACTGGCGACGTTCCTCGAAAAGAACGACGCGCTGGTCGGCAAGGTGAAGAGTGCGATGATCTATCCGGCCGTCATCATGAGCGTGGCCTTCATCGCGATCGTGACGCTCCTGATCTTCGTCATTCCCGTGTTCGAGAACATGTTCGCGAGCGTGAATCTGGCGCTGCCGCTGCCGACACGCATCGTGATCATGCTCTCGAGCTTCCTCAAGCACTATTGGTGGGCAGTCGGTGGTGGCGCGTGGTTTACGGTGTTCTCGCTCAAGCGCTACTACAAGACGTCGAACGGGCAGCTCAACATCGACAAGCTCCTGCTGAAGGTGCCCGTCCTGGGCGACATGCTCCGCAAGTCGGCGGTGTCGCGCTTCACGCGCACGCTGGGCACGCTGATCTCGTCGGGTGTCAGCATCCTCGATGGCCTCGAGATCACGGCGAAGACGGCGGGCAATCGCGTCATTCACGATGCGATCATGGAGTCGCGCGCGAGCATCGCGGGTGGCGACACGATCTCCGCGCCGCTGCAGAAGTCGAACGTGTTCCCGCCGATGGTGATCTCGATGATCGCGGTCGGCGAGCAGACGGGCGGTCTGGACGAGATGCTGACGAAGATCGCGGACTTCTACGATACCGAGGTCGACACGGCGGTCAGCGGACTTCTGAGCTTGATGGAGCCGGTGATGATCGTGTTCCTGGGCGTGATCGTCGGTGGCATGGTGGTGGCGATGTATCTGCCGATCTTCGACATGATCAACGCAGTGCAGTAGGGGCGGGATTTACTGCTTCAAAAGCGAGGGATATACTCGAGCCGCCCCGGGAGCCCCGCATGGTTTCCGGGGCGGTGTCGCGCTGTAACCCTCAGTTGGGATGATGAAATGAATGACGATCTTTCGTCGGCCTGGACATTCGTTTACAAGTTTGTCTTTCCCGCGTTGTGGATTCCTCTCGTCGGCTTCGGCATCCTGACCGCATTTCAGCACCCCGGCGAGGTGATCTACAACGGAGTCAAGGGCGCCGCACCTCCTTTCATCGGTTACGAACTTTTCGCAGTCTGGCTGGCGGGATCGGCGTTGATTCTCTGGTTCTGCATGTCGCTGAGGAGGGTGCGACTAACCGACGATGCGCTACTCGTATCGAACTACATCAGCGAATGGCGGATTCCCTTCGCGATGATCGAAGGAGTCTCTCAAGATCGTTGGGTGAACCTTCGACCGATCACGATTCGGCTGTGTGCCGACGTGGGTTGCGGAAGAAGCGTGAAGTTCATGCCGCCTCTCCGATGGCTTCTGCTTTTCTGGAGGGAAGATCCCGAGGTGGCCGAGCTGCGACGGCTGGCGGGGCTCGCAAAACTGCCCAGCAGCTGACTTTGCCAGCCGGAAACTCCGGCTGCACTGCCGCCGTAGTACCTCCCACGCAGCATCACGCTGCCCACGCACGCTGGGAGGCATCATGATCTGGTGGATCTGTGTTGGGCTCGTCGCCGGTTGGGCGACAGGAAAGATTCTGAAGGGAAGCGGCTACGGCGCTCTCGCGGACATCGTCATCGGAATCCTCGGCGCGGTCGTCGGCGGATTCGTCATGCGCGCGATCGGATTCTCGGGCTCCGGCGGATTTTTCTACACGGTGTTCGTCGCAGTGCTGGGTGCGATGATCCTCGTATGGCTCGAACATTTCTTCTCGGGGCATCGCGGGCACAGCATGTAGGTCGAGCGAATCGAAGCCGGAAACAGCGCGACTCGCTCGCGCTGCTTCCGGTTTTCGCATCTACGGCCGCACGCCCATCTTCGCGTAGATCTCCTTCGGATCGAACCGCACACCGTCCTTCACGACCATCACCGTTTTCCGCGCGTCGCTGATGTTCGCGGTCGGGTCGCCATCCACGAGCACTGCATCCGCAACCTTGCCCACCGCGATCGAGCCGCGGTCCTTCTCGTGATGCATCACCGTCGCCGCGCCGATCGTCGCGATCCTCAGCACCTGCGGCGCCGGGATTCCCGCCTGCACGTATAGCTCGAGCTCGCGCAGCAGCTGAAATCCCACCGGACCGTTATCCGTGCCCGCCACGATCGGCACGCCCGCATCGTACATCGCCTTGACGATGCCCTTCATCTGCCCAAACGAATCGCGGTAGCGCTGGTCCATGCCTTCCGGCACAGGGAGGCCGCCCGCATAGAAGCTGCGTTGCACCTGCGGCGGCATGCGATCCGCGATTGGCGCCTGATTCGGATCGAGCTGCCCGGGCCGCGCCGTGAACATCCCCTCGAATGTCGTGAGCGTCGGGTCGATGTCGGTGCCCCGGTCCTTGAAGAGCTTCACGAATTCGCGCACCTGCGGCGACTGCAGATCCAGATCTTTTCCCGCGGCACCCACAGCCTTGAAGCGCGCCATCGTTCGCGTGTCCTTCACCGTGTCCATGAAGTTGAGCAGCAGGAAGTTCGCGTGCTGCACCTCGTCGAAGCCGAGCCTCACAACCTGGCTCGCCGTCATGTACGCCGGCACGTGACCGCTCACGCGCAGTCCCTTCGCATGCGCCTCTGCGATGATCGTCGGCACCAGCTCCGGCTTCATCGAGCTGTAGACCTTGATCTGCTCGTAGCCATGCGCTGCGTACCAGTCGACATCGCGTAGCACACTCGCCTTGTCGTCGGCGAGAAGGCCGGTGGGCACCTGATACGGGCCCGAGCCATCGATGAGTCCCGCGAGCATCAGGCGCGGCCCGATGAGGGAACCGTCCGCGAATCTTTTCTGGAGATCGAGCGCCGTGATCGTGTCATTTCCCATGTCGCGCGCGTTCGTGACGCCTGCTGCGATGTGAAGCAGCCCATCGTCGCCGGGTTGAATGTGCACGTGCATGTCCCACAGCCCCGGCAAGAGCGTCTTGCCGGCCGCGTCGATCACGGTCGCACCTGCGGGAATCTTCACGCTTCCGTCCTTGCCTACCGCAGTGATGCGATCGCCGTTCATCACCACCGTCATCGCCGGCTGTATCGCCGCCCGCTCGGCCACGAACAGCCGCGCGCCTCGAATCACGAGCGCACCATTGGGCTTGTGAGACAGCTCGCGCGCGAGACGCACGTATCGCTCGCCGCGCGCCTTCTCCTGCGCCTCGATCATCGATGGAACGCCGCTCTCCCATCCCACTGGCACCACGCTCGACCATCCGGAGACGGTCGCGAAGTGCTCGCCGCTTTCGTCCGTCCAGATCGGGAAGGGAGAGAAGCCGAGTCCGTCCACATCGTAGCGGATCACGTGCACTGGCTTTCCGTTCGCGGTGATCGTCAGGTCGCCGGATTTTTCCACCGTCGCTTCACCGCTCGGCAACAGCGGCACGCGGCCGTTGTTCGCCAGCGCCGCCTTGACGAGAATCTGAGAGCCAACGGGAGATTCTGCGTTCGGTATGTAGTACGCGCGCGAGGCATTCGCGCGCGTTCCCTGCTCGCTCGATGTTTTCCACGTCGCGGTGCCGCCGCTGTTCGCGAACTGCTCGTTCACGCTGTCCTTGAGATAGCCGTGACCGAGAATCGAGAGCGAGGTCGGCACACCGCCGTCACCGAGCTTGAGCACGGATTCTTCGTGCGGACCGCGACCGCGATCGTTGTAGTCGTAGACGGAATGAAGAGCGCCGTCAGACCACCACTCGCGATACTCGCCCGCGGGCCGTCCCGAAAAGAGAACCACGTAGCGCGCCGTATCCGAAGACTGCTGCGCGTGCGCACTCGTGAAAGGAAGCAGGACGAGCGCCATCGCGGCGAAGAACGAGCGCATGGAATTCACCGATCTCTGAGTGGTAGTGCAGCAGGCAACGTTATTCGCGCGCCGTTGTGCTGGCAAGGACATTCGGCGCGCGACACGAACGACGGCGCGCGTTATGCGAGCGTGCGATGCATGCCGCTTCAATACGCGAATCTCGATCACATCACTCGGCGCGCGATGGTCGAGGAGCTCGATGAGGACATCGCGAATGGCACCATGCACATCTCGCCGCGACTGCAGCCGACGGCGGTCGTGGAATATCAGCATCTGCTTCGCGATGCGCTTCGCTACTACGATGATCTCTGGCTGGAAGAGCGCATCGCGCCGCTGCTCGTGGACTTCGAGACGCGGCACACGCCCAAGGGTGACGTCGTCACGGCGCGGCTGCCCGAGGGCGCGTCACGCGTGATGGCCGAGCGCGACTTCAATCTCTACTACATGCGCGGGATCGCGCGGCGCGCGATCGCCGAAGGAAAGCACGATGTCGAAGTGTATCGCGCTCGGCTATCGATGGAGCCGCGACGCGAATCGTCGGTGCTGGAAGGCGCGCACATCCCGGCCGAGCAGCTGCTCGCGGACCTGCGCACCGCGACACCGTTGTCGCAGGCCGCACCGCGTCTGGGCAGACCGAACTCGGGACTGAGTGTGCGACTGCCGAGCTCGTGATGGCTCGCCGGGCAGAACGAAAAAGAGGAGCCCAGGCCTGCTTGCCCGAGCTCCCCTGAGCGCTACCGGCGCTCGTCCGCGGGACTCTCCCCAGGTCCGGGCTCCTGCCTCTCGATCTTCTCCTTGCGCGACCCCGCATCCGCACTTTGCTCGTCCTGCACCGCATTCTTTTTCACCACGAGCTCCTCCTTGAGCACGCGCCGTTTCTGGACGACGATCTCGTCCTCGTACACGGGAATGCGAATCTCGTCCTCGCCGATGTCCGATCGTGAAGCTGTGTCTGCATTCGCAACGGGGCGGCGTTCGACGTTGACCTCATCTCGTGCAGAGCCGGCTGGCTGGGCTGCCTGTCGCGATTCGGCACGTTTGCGGATGCTCGTGTCCTTCGATGCCTCGCGACGCGTTTCGGCCGCTCGCTCCGACGCCGAGTCGGCGAGCCGATCGGGCGCACTCTCCTGCGGTTGCCGACCGCGCCGGTTGCCGAAAAAGCGACTCTCGTCGAAATGACGACTGTCGTAGAAGTCGCTCCGCGGCGCGTCGGCGACCGTGCCGGACGGTGATGTCGATGTCTCGCTCGACATCGCTCCGATCGCCGCGCCCGAATCGCCCCCGTTCGTTGCGTCGACCGCTCCCTCATCGAAGTTGGGCAGGAGCGCGCTCTCGTAGTTTCTGTCGATGTCGCCGTGCGTGTACTCGGGAAGTGCCGCGATTCGCGATGCCGCCAGCTTGCCGAGGATCACGCGATCGTCATCGTCGTCGAGCCGTGCCTGGCCGACGGGGATGAGAACGTCGCGATCCTTGTCCAGGTGCAACGCCTTCTTGTCGAGCTGAACGTCCAGGTACCGGGTGCGCATCGCGACCGTGTCCACGATGAGATCGTGCACCTTCCCGATGTCGGTTCCCCAGGCGTCTCGCACGGTCCAGCCGCGCGGGTCGGGTATTCCCTCCGCGACGTCGAAATCATCATCGATCTTGCTGAGTGCAGCGACGCGCGGCGTATACTGTCCGTCATCGCCTCGGCGTCCACGATCGCCGAAGCCGTCGTCGTCGTGCCGGGATGAGTGTGACATGCAAATACCTCAGGATTGGAAGCGAATGCGGTCGCTCGTGACGGTGGAATGGATTGCGATCGGCTGAAGTCACGGATGATGACTCGTGTCCGCGACGGAGCCGGTGGAAGTCGCGGATGTGGTCGAGCTCGTCGTATCGGTGGCGAGACCGGGTCTGGTCACTCGCTGCCGGCCGAATATGAAGCCGAGTATGATGACGAGGGCAAGGAGACCGATGAGCGCGGGCCAGATGTTGCGCCTCTCCTTGCGCGTAATTGGAATTTCAGCCACGAGATACCTCACTGCTGAGCGTTTGTAGATCGCGCGGAACCCCGAAACTTTTGGCAAGTCGTATACCTTTCGATGCGCAACGCCTCCGTATCACCGGGGCCGTTGACGTCACATTGTCACTCTCCGCCGAGGACCATGACACTCCGTAATCAGATGCGCTCGTGCTCGCTCGTGATCGCCCTTCTCGCGATGTCGGCGCAGGCACGCGCGCAGGTCGCTGGCAACGCCGCGCTCTCGGCTCGTGTAGACTCGATCGCATCCGCTGTTCTCTCCAGCACCGGCGTGCCGAGTGCGACGGTTGCGGTCGTCACTCATGGGCAGCTCGCATACGCGCAGGCCTACGGCGCGGCGAAGCTCGAGCCGCGCGTGGCTGCCACGCCGGAGATGCGCTACGGCATCGGCTCGATCAGCAAACAGTTCACGGCCGCGTGCGTGCTCCTCCTTCAGCAGGAGGGGAAGCTCTCGCTTGACGATCCGGTGGCGAAATACATCCCGGGACTCACGCATGGGAGCGAGGTGACGATTCGCCAGCTGCTGTCGCACACATCCGGCTACCAGGACTTCTGGCCGCAGGACTACGTGCCTCCCGCGATGGAGAAGGCGATCTCGCCGCAGGGAATCCTCGATCATTGGGCGAAGCAGCCTCTGGATTTCGATCCTGGAACGCGATGGCAGTACAGCAACACGAACTACGAGATCGCGGCGCTCATCGTCGAGAAGGCGAGTGGCAAGCCGTTCTGGCAGTTCGTGCACACCCGCATTCTGGAGCCGCTCGGCATCACCTCTGCTGTCGATTTCGATAGCAAGGGTCCGTCGGCCGTGGAGCCGGTGGGATACATGCGCTACGGGCTCGGGCCGCTTCGCCCCGCGACACCAACGGGGCCGGGATGGATGTACGGTGCCGGCGAGCTCGCGATGACCGCGCGCGATCTTGCGCGCTGGGATATCGCGATGATCGACCAATCGCTGCTCGCCCCCGCATCGTACCGCGCAATGGAGACCGCGGTGCTGCTCAAGAATGGCGTGAGCACCGATTATGGGCTGGGCGTGGACGTTGCCATGTCCGCGGGCCATCGCACGATCGAGCACAGCGGCGAGGTCGCCGGCTTCACAGCGGAGAACATCGTGTATCCGGACGACAGCGCAGCCGTGATCGTGCTTACGAATCAGGACGCTGCTCCCGCATCGACGCTGATCGGCCAGGGCATCGGGCGCTCGCTCTTCACCACCGAGGACGCGAATACGCAGAGTCGGACGGCTCGCGCGCGCGCGATCTTCGAGGGGCTGCAGCACGGCACGATCGACCGGTCGCTGCTCACGTCGGACGCGAGCGCCTACTTCAGCGCACAGGCGCTGGGCGACTTTCAATCCACGCTCTCGCCGCTCGGGGCGCCAACGGTGTTCGTGCAGATGAGCCAGCACGAGCGCGGAGGGATGCTCGAGCGCTCGTACCGGGTGATGGCCGGCGGCCGTACGCTGCGCGTCTGGACTTACGAGATGCCGGACGGCAAGATCGAGCAGTACCAGCTGGCGCCCGCGGGATGACGGTGGGGCTGGAGCGGGATTCCGCTCGCACTGATCTCTGACGCGCCGCTGCTGGCATCAGGGTCGATGCTCGGCGTATCTCTTGATCGGCTCGTTTCTCATCCCCGACTGAGCAGGAGATGTCGATGTTCTTCCAGTGTTCTCGCTTCGTGCGCATGGATCGCGCGATGGCCGTCGTCATGGCGGCGTTGCTGGCGGCCAGCGGCATCGTCGCCTGCGCGCCAGCGAGCGCGCGCGAGCTCGACTCCTCGGCGCACCAGCCGAGTGCCGACGAGATCATCGCGCACTACTACAGCGCGGTCGGCGGCCATGATCGGATCGAGCAGGTGGTCTCGCGCCACATGTGGGGCACCTATTCGGAGGGCACGCTCAACGCCGAAACGGATATCGCGTGGAAGAGGCCCGCGTTGCGTCGAGTGAACGTACATGCGCCGGGCTTCGACTACTCCGAGGGATTCGACGGCCAAACGTGGGAGTACAACTTTCAGAAGCATCAGCTCGTGGTGGATACCGGCGCAGCTGCCGCCGCAGGGAGGCGGGGAGCGGAATTCGACGAGTCGTTCGTCGACTACGCGCGCAAGGGCAACAAGGTCGAGGTGCTCGGCGCCGAGTCGTTCGCGAATCGGCCGGCGCATCGAATGCGAGTGACGCTTCCCGATGGATGGGGGAAGGAGTACGTGTTCGACGACAGCACGGGGCTCATCGTCGCACTCCGGAAGGCCATGCCCCTTCACGCAACCGGGCCCGCCATCGCCTCCATCACGTCGTACGAGAGCTGGAGTCCGGAGGGAGGTGTGCTCCAGCCGCATCGATTCACCGAGCACGATGTGCAGAGCGGGCGTCTCATGAACACGCTGCAGTGGGACAGCATTCGCACCAATGCGAGCCTCGCCGCCGGTGATCTCGGTCGCCCACCGCATTAGGCGCTTCTAAGAAACATTACCGGCTCGGCCGGCGAGCGTCACACAGGTGAGCCCCAACTCTGTGTCACCCTTCCGCCGGCAATATGAGCAACTGGACCGTCCGCACGCGGATCATCGGCGCCTTCGCCGCGGTGATCTCAATCATGATTGCGCTGGGCGCCGTGAGCTACGCGGGCCTGCAGACGATTCGCACACAGGCGCGCCAAATCGAGAAGGACGTGCTGCCGGGCGTCGTGATCTCCGCGAAATCGCAGACGATCGCGCGGGAGCTGCTGCTCGCCGTCACGAAGCACTCGGCGGCCGCGAACGCGCGTGACAAGCAGCTGTCCGCCGACAAGGTCGAGCAGCTTCTGCAGATCGCGCTGCAGAACGACGAAGCGTACCAGGCGACGATCATAGACGAGAGCGATCGCCAGCTCTTCGTCGCCATGAAGGACGCACGCGACCGATTCGCCAAGGAGTACGAGCTCGCCCGGGCGGACGAAACGATCAGCCAGGAGGAGCTCAGTGGCCGGCTGCAGCCACCACTCGAGGAGTACGTCAAGCTCGGCGACTCCCTGTTCGATCTCAATCGAGCGCAGGGCCTCGGTGCGACGACCGACATCACGAGTTCGGCGAACAGGTCGCTCTGGACGCTCGGGCCTGCGCTCCTCTTCGCGACGATGGTTGCAGTCGTCTGCTCGTGGTTGCTCGTGCGGCTCATTCAGAGCGCGTTCGCGCGGCTCATGTCCGTCACTGCGGTGATGAGTGCGGGGGATTTTCGCCAGCGCGTCGAGATCGTTCGCCGCGATGAGCTCGGGATGCTCGGCGAGGGGATCAATCGCATGGCCGACGATCTGACGAACCTGATCGGGCAGGTGCAGAAGTCGGGGGTGCAGGTGAACAGCTCGGCCACGGAGATCGCAGCTACGTCTAAGCAGCAGCAGGCGACGGTGACCGAGATCGCGGCCACCACGGCCGAAGTGGGGGCGACCGCGTCCAGGATCTCGGCCACCTCCAAGGAGCTCGCGCGCACGATGGCCGAGCTCTCGGAGGTGGCGGACCAGACCTCGACTCTGGCGCAGGGCGGCCAGGGCGGGCTCCAGCAGATGGAGTCGACGATGGGGCAGATCGGGGCGGCCTCGGACTTGATCAACTCGCGCCTGGCGCTGTTGAGCGAGAAGGCGACGAACATCGGCATGGTGGTGACGACGATCAGCAAGGTGGCGGACCAGACGAACCTGTTGTCGTTGAACGCGGCGATCGAGGCGGAGAAGGCGGGGGAGCACGGGCGGGGCTTTGCGGTGGTGGCGCGCGAGATTCGGCGGCTGGCGGATCAGACGGCGGTGGCGACGTTCGACATCGAGCAGATCGTCAAGGAGATGCAGAGTGCGGTGAGTGCGGGGGTGATGGGGATCGACAAGTTTGCGGACGAGGTGAGGCGAGGGCGGGAGGCGATCGGGGCGGTGACGACGCAGCTGACGGAGATCATCTCGCAGGTGCAGACGTTGCCGCCGAGCTTCGAGAGTGTGAACGAGGGGGTGCAGTCGCAGTCGATCAGCGCGGCGCAGATCTCGGAGGCGTTGGCGCAGCTGAGCGTCGCGTCACAGCAGACGGCGGACTCGCTCCGGCAGTCGAGCATGGCGATCGATCAGCTCAACGATGCGTCCCGCGGGCTCCAGAGCGGCGTCTCGCGCTTTACGCTGGCGGCCTGAGATGAAATCCTGGTCGGTACGATCGCGAATCATTGGCGGCTTCGCCTCGGTGATCGTCATCATGGTCGCGCTGAGCGCGTTGAGCTACGCGGGGCTGCGAGTGATCCGGGGACAGGCGACGCAGATCGAACAGGACATCCTTCCCGGTGTTGTCATTTCGGCAAAGTCGCAGGCACTCGCGCGCGAGCTCCTGCTCGCGGTAACGAACCACTCGACCGCCGAATCCGCGCGCGACCGACAGCTCTCCGCTGACAGCGTAGAGCAGCTGCTCAAAACCGCTGCGCAGAACGACGAGGCGTACAGCGCCACGATCATCGACGAGGGTGACCGGAAGCTCTTCAGCGCAATGCGCGAAGCCCGCGACCGGTTCACCACCGCCTATCGAAGTGCATCGGCCGATGCGGTTCTCACCGACGTCGAGCTGCGCTCGCAGCTTCGGCCTCCGCTGGAGGAGTACGTGAAGCTGAGCGATTCGCTGTTCGAGCTGAATCGCAATCAGGGTCTCGGCGCGACAACGACCATCACCGGCTCGGCGGAGAGGTCGTTGTGGATGCTCGGGCCGGCACTGCTGCTCGCGCTGTGCATTGCCGTGTTCTTCTCATCGGTGCTCGTGGCCGATCTCTCGCGGCTGATCGGGCAGGTGCAGAAGTCGGGGGTGCAGGTGAACAGCTCGGCCACGGAGATCGCAGCCACGTCGAAGCAGCAGCAGGCGACGGTGACCGAGATCGCGGCCACCACGGCCGAAGTGGGGGCGACCGCGTCACGGATCTCGGCCACCTCCAAGGAGCTCGCGCGCACGATGGCCGAGCTCTCGGAGGTGGCGGACCAGACCTCGACTCTGGCGCAGGGCGGCCAGGGCGGGCTCCAGCAGATGGAGTCGACGATGGGGCAGATCGGGGCGGCC
>DASXQD010000009.1:0-9446 GCA_036493195.1 Gemmatimonadaceae bacterium
CGCTCGCGCTCTCCAGGGATGGCAGCCGTCTTTTTGCCGCGTCCGCGAGCACCGATCGCGTGGCCGCGGTCGACACACGCTCTCGTCGCGTGGTGCGATGGCTGCTCGATCCGCCACCCGACAACGTCGCGGAAGGCAGCACCCCCGAGGGGCTCGCGCTCTCCGCGGACGGCACTCGCCTCTACGCCGCCGAAGCCGACGCGAATGCGGTCGCGGTATTCGACCTCTCGGCGCTCGCGTCGGGCATTGCGTCGGCGCGCGGTGCCGACTCGCTCTCGGGACGCATCCCTGCGGAGTGGTATCCAACCGCGGTGCTCGTGCCGAGCTCCGAGCAACCCGCCGACTCGTTGTTCGTGATCAACGGCAAGGGGCGCGGCTCCGGCCCGAATCCCAAGGGGCGCCCCGACAGGAAGCTCGAAGCAGGTGATCCGCAGTACACACTGGGCCAGCTCAATGGCACGCTTGATATTGTTGTCGCACCGCGTGGCGAGCAGCTCGACGTGCTCACCCGTCGTGTTTCGGAAGCGAACGGCTGGACCACTCGGCGCGCGCCGTTCAAGTATCCGCCCATCGAGCACGTGGTCTACATCATCAAGGAGAATCGCACCTACGACCAGGTGCTCGGCGATCTGCGGCCCGGCGATGGCGACTCGTCGCTCACCTTTTTCCCAAGAGCGCTTTCGCCGAACCATCACGCGCTGGCCGAACGCTTCGGGACGTACGATCGATTTTTCGTGAATGCGGAAGTGAGTCAGCAGGGGCATCCGTGGAGCACCGCCGGCTACGTCACCGACTACATCGAGAAGACGACGCCCGACATCTATCGCGGCCGCCGCCCCGAGCCGGACGAGCCGGGCGATGTCGACGATCCGGCGATGGGATACCTGTGGGACGCGGCTGCGCGAAAGCATCTGTCGCTGCGCAACTACGGCGAGGCATCGGAGGCGCTGCCGCCTGTGCCGGGTGTGAAGGCCCAGCAGCGATACGAAGGAAAGGTGCGTGCGCTTCTGCCTGCGCTCCAGCCGTACACGAATCCGTCGTATCCGCCGTTCGACATGTCGGTGCCGGACCAGCTTCGCGCCGACGTGTGGCTCGCGGAGTTTCGCGAGTACGAGCGCGCCGGGCGCATGCCGCAACTCGAGATTCTGCATCTGCCGCGAGATCACACTGGCGGCCAGCACGCCGGACTGTGCACGCCGCGCGCGTGCATGGCCGACAACGATCTCGCGCTCGGCCGTATCGTCGAGGCGCTCTCGCACTCACAGTTCTGGCGCACGACGGCGGTGTTCGTGCTCGAGGATGACGCGCAGGCGGGAACGGACCACGTCGATTCGCATCGCTCGGTGATGTTCACCATCTCACCATGGGCGCGCGGTGGGGTGGTGCACCGCTTCGTCAACACCACGGACGTTCTCGCGACGATGGAGGAGCTGCTCGGCCTCGACTCCTTCTCGCAGTTCGATCACTTCGGTCGCCCGCTGCGCGAGATCTGGCGTTCCTCGCCGGACCTGCGGCCGTACGCGGCACTCACGTCGGCTCAGTCGATGACAGAGCTGAATGTCGCGACCGGCCCGGGTGCGCGTGCGTCGGCGCACCTCGATTTCACCCGCGAAGATCGCGTGGATGATGCGGTGTTCAATCGCATCCTGTGGCGCGCGCTCAAGGGCAACGCGCCGTATCCCACAGCGCGGCGTCTCGCGCAGCTCGAAGCCGCTCGGTCGCGCTGATGACGGTGCGCGGCGCGGCCATCGCACTCATCGCCGTATCGATGCTCACATTCACCAAGGCGGTCATGGCGCAGAGCTCGAGGCAGCTGGCCGACAGTGCGGCATATCCGCACGCCACCGAGCCGATCGGCACCGTGCGCCAGATGTACGACGGCGCGCTCACCCCCGAGATGGCGGTTCACACCTTCCGCAACATCGACCGGCTGTTTCCCACGCGCACGGTGGCGCACGGCGCGCATCCCAGGCCGCTGCCACCGTCGCCGACACCGCTCCGCGACGTGCACTTTCACGAGGGCAACGCGAGCTACGATCTCGATCAATATCTCGACCTCAATCGTGTGGCCGGCATTCTCGTGCTGAAGAACGGGAGCGTAGCGCTCGAGCGGTATCGCTACGGCAACTCGGAGCGCACGCGGTGGATGTCGATGTCCGTCGCGAAGTCGATCACGTCGACCCTGGTTGGTGCCGCGATCGCGCAGCATAAGATCACATCGCTGACGGATCCGGTGACGAAATACGTGACGTCGCTCTCCGGGAGCGCGTACGACGGCGTGTCGGTGCGAGACATTCTCATGATGTCGTCGGGCGTGCGGTGGAACGAGACGTACACCGACTCGTCGTCGGATCGCCGGCATCTGCTCGAGGCGCAGATCGCGCAGCGGCCCGGCGCGGCGATGAAGCTCATGGCGGCGCTGCCGCGTGCCGCGTCGCCGGGCACGGTCAACAACTACAGCACGGGCGAGACGCAGGTCGGCGGCGAGATCGTTCGCAGCGCCGTGGGTCGCCCACTCGCCGACTATCTCTCCGATCGGATCTGGAGCCGCTACGCGATGGAAGCGGACGCGCGCTGGTGGCTCGATTCGCCGAACGGGCACGAGATCGGCGGCAGCGGATTCAGTGCCACGCTTCGCGATTATGGGCGCTTCGGCCAATTCATCCTCGATGGCGGCGTCGCGAACGGCGAGCAGATTCTTCCCAAGGGATGGATCGAGGACGCGTCCAGCCCCAAGACGCTCCGCGACGGTGACGCGCTCGCGTACGGCTACTTCTGGTGGCCCGGCACCTCGCCGGCGCAACTCCGTGACCGCGCGTTCGAGGCCGTAGGGATTTTCGGGCAGCACATCTACATCAATCCCGCCGTGCATCTCGTGATCGTCATCTGGGGCGCGCAGAGCTTGCCAACGGGCGGCGCGATAATCGATGATTGGAAGTTCTTCGATGCGGTGGCCGAGCAGATGAGATGACTCGTGGATCGGCGGACCGCGTTCCAGACTCCAACTTCAGAACACCACCCACTCATGCATCGAATACGAGAGGAAGATCTGCCGCTCCGCGGAAGCGCGTACAACTTCGTCGGCGCCGACCAGGGCGACGTCGGCATATCCGCGTTTCTGTTCGATGGAAAAACCGGTAGCGGCCCGGGCCCGCATCGTCATCCCTACGACGAGATCCAGTTCATTCGCGAGGGCCGCGGGCGCTACACGGTCGATGGCAAGGAGTTCGAGGCGGGTGCGGGCGACATCCTCATCATCAAGGCTGGAGAGGTGCACAGCTTCAAGGCGATCGGCGAGCAGCGGCTCGTGCAGCTCGACGTGCACGTGAGCCCGCGATTCATTCAGGAGAATCTCTAGGAATTGGGTTGCGCCGCTCGATGGCCGCACGCGTCACCTCCGATCCACACAACCGTCGAAGCTGACCTTGGCCTGCAACGTTCGTTACGTCCGGTGCGCGTGCGCGGCCGTCATCCGCCGCTGTGCATAGCGTCCGAGCTCGCCCGCGCACGCCACGATGAGTACTCCCGCAACTACCGTGAGCCCATCGTGCCACGTCGGCCTGAAGGACCCGAGCGCCGCGAGCAGTGTGGTCGACGCCGCCGGTGGATGCGTTGCGTCCAGCCCGAGCTCCAGCAGAACCGATAACAGGATCGCGAGCACAGCAGCCGCAACGCGCGGTGCGGACAGCACACGCACGTGAAAAACCGAAGGCGCGTTGGCGAGACCGAACAGCAGCACAGCCGCAAATCCGCTGAGCAGGCCGGCGATGTGCGCCACGATCACGTTGTAGGGTCGCACCGACCGATGCTCCGGCTCGTATGACAACATGACTGCCGTCGGTCCAAGACTCGGGAAGAGCAGTAGCTGACCCGTGAACAGCGCCACGACGCCCGGCACCGCGGTGACCGCCGCCGAGATGAGCGCGGTATGAAAGATCAGCAGGCGTGGCCGTTCCGGCATTCATCACCTCACGAAGCGCGAAGCGCGCACGGTGGGCTGGTTGCATGCCTCACGCCATCGAACAGCTGCGGATCGAGCTACATTGCTGGCCGACAGGACCTTTGTAGTCGCCGGGAATTGTCAATACTTGCAGGCCAGTTACTTCGCTTCAGCCGAGGCTGCTCATGGCACGCTGGGAGTTCGCCTTCCCGCTCGAACGTCGCGCCGGCACCCCGCTCGTCACACAGATCGCGCGTGCCATCGAGTCGGACATCCGGCGCGGTCGGCTCCGCCCCGGCGATCCCCTTCCCGGCACGCGCACCCTCGCGCGCGCAGTCGGCGTGCAGCGCCTCACGGTCGTAGCCGCGTTCGATGAGCTCGTAGCCGAGGGATGGCTCGTCACACATCGCGCGCGCGGCACCTTCGTCTCCGGCGACCTCCCCGATCCCAAGCCGCGCCGATTCGCGCCGCAGCGCTCACCAGCCGCACTCTCGGTGCGCGCCGGATTCGATCTGCTCGCTGCGCCCAAGCCCGAGCTCCCGCACGACGTGCCGCCCGGAAGTCTCCTCTTCGCTCCCGCGCGCGTCGACGTGCGGCTTGCGCCGAGTGATCTGATCGGCCGCGCGTATCGACGCGCGATCGGCGCGCGCGGCGGCGCGCTGCTCTCGTACGCGAGTCCGGAGGGCCATCCGAGGCTCCGCGAGGCGCTCGCCACGATGCTCGCGCACACGCGAGGGATAGCGGCGACCTCGCAGAACATCATGGTCACTCGCGGCAGCCAGATGTCGCTCGCGCTGCTGGCGCGCGCGCTCATCGAGCCCGGCGATGTCGTCGCGGTCGAGCAGCTCGGCTACGGTCCCGCATGGGAAGCCTTTCGCCAGCAGGGCGCGAAGATCGTGGGCGTGCCGGTGGACGACGACGGGCTTCGCATCGATGCGCTCGAGCGTGTCATCGCCGACACCGGTGTGCGTGCAGTCTACGTCACGCCGCACCACCAGTTCCCCACCACAGTCACACTCTCGGCAGGCCGGCGGCTCAGGCTTCTCGAGCTCGCACGCGTGCATCGCTTCGCGATCATCGAGGACGATTACGATCACGACTTTCACTACGATGGCCGTCCCGTGCTTCCGCTCGCGAGCGCGGATCCCTCGGGCGTGGTCGCGTACATCGGTACGCTGTCGAAGGTGCTCGCGCCGGGGCTGCGCATTGGCTACGTGGCTGCACCGGTTCCGCTCATTGAGCGGCTCGCCGCACACCGCTCGTACATCGACACGCAGGGAGATCCGGTGCTCGAGTACGCGATCGCCGAGCTGCTCGAGGAGGGCGCGATCCAGCGCCACATCCGCCGCGTGCGGCGCGAGTATCGCGACCGGCGCGACACGCTCGCCGCCGCATTGCGCGATGCGATCGGGGATCGACTCGAGTTCGACGCGCCCGCGGGCGGCATCGCGCTCTGGGCCCGAGCGGGCAAGGGTCTCGACGTTGACGCGTGGGCGCGCGCGGCGCGCGAGCAGGGAGCGGTGATCGTGACGGCTGCCGCGTACACGCTGGATGGCCGCTCGCAGCCGTTCGTGCGCCTCGGCTTCGCATCGCTCAATGGGAGCGAGATTGGCGAAGGTGTTCGCAGACTCGCTGCCGCGCTGCCGCGCCGCGGTACGGCTATTTCGTCACGCGCGTGAACGTCTGCACGAGGTTCGGCTCCCACGACGCGCCGTCGTCCGCCGAGAACGAGGACTCGGTTTTGAACGATGTCGGCGTGATGTCGGAGTAGACGACCCGCGCGAGAATCGGCTTGCCATCGTACGTGTCGTGCATGACGAACTCGCCGCGACCATTCGTGAAGTGGCCAATCAGTGGCTCATCGAGTGTGCCGGACTTGCTGCTGCCCCAGTAGATGCGCCACTCGTGCGACTTTGGATCGTACATGCGGAGCATCAGGCCGTCGTAGTGGAGCGAGGGACGATCGTTCGCGAGCTGCGCGAGGCTCGCCTGTCCGTCCCAGACCTTCTGCACGATGTGCGTGTAGCCCTCCGGATGCGTCCAGGTGGTCGAGCCGCTCAGCGGGTGCTGCAGCCGCTTCATGTCTATCGTCCAGGTGCCGAGCTCGAAATCGAAGTCGCGCTGGCCGTCGCGGGTGGTGGCGGGTGAGTCGCTGCTCGCGGCTGCCGTGCTGGTGCTCGGCTTTGCCGTGGGCGGAAGAATGCCATTGAGCCGCAGATACATGGCCTGCTGGCTGTAGTGGTCGGACCAATCGTCTACCAGCCCGACGAGCGCCTGCACGCGCGCGGCGCGATCACCGTAATAGGTAACGGAGTCATCGAGCTTCGCATCCGTCACACCTGCAAGCGCGGAATCGCAGAAAGCGAGGGTGGATTGCAGGGCGGAGACGAGCTTTTCCTTCGGGTCGCCACCGGCCAGCTTCGGCTCGGGGCCCGCGCTCACGCCTGCGATCGCGCTGCACGTGGTATGGCTGTCGCTCACGATGTGCGCGATCGTCTCTCCGAAGGATCGCTGGGCAGGCGTCGGCCTGTAGCCGTACTTCTCCGCCGGCATGAGCTTGGCAGCCGCCAGCATCGCCTTGCTGTGGCGACCCGCAACCTTGCGAAAGGCGTCCGACGCCGGATTTACGGGAGGGAGGCTGGAAGGCGTGATGAGCGTGGCGAAGAGGAAGAGCATGGACAGCAACTTCGGCATCGGAATCTCCAGGAGAGGCGGGGAACGGCTCGGTGGCAATACTGACGCGGCACAGGAGCTCCGGAAAGCGCCAGATTCGCCGAACAGGCTAGGCCAGTCCGGGAACGAAGCCGGCATGTACGGATCTTTGCGCTCGGGACGCTCGGCCGTGCCCCGACGCTATTCACTCTCGCTAACTGCACCCTCACATCGCATCTTCACGCCGTGCACGCCAGCTCCGTTGTACCTCCACTCGCCGTGTACCGTGACGGCGCCATCGTCGCGCGCGACGAGTCGCTTGGCCGCGATGTCGTGGTCAAGATCATCGCGCCCGAGAGCACAGGGGGTATGAGCGCCGAGCGGTTCGCGCGCGAGGTGAAGCTCGCGGCGCCGCTGCAGCAGGCGAACATCGTCCCCGCGCATAGCGCAAGGCGCGCACGCGTCACTCCAATGACAGCATCCGCTAAACCACTCGATACCACGCGTGCAGGCCGCCGTCTGAAAACTCTGATCTCACTGTAAGTCCTCGCACCAAAGGAAAGTCATGCAGGCCAATCGATTCGCGTGCATCGTTGCACTCTGCGCCGCTACGATCTCCCTGAGCGGCGCGAGCCGCGGCTCGCGACCTGCGCGCGCCGAGCGCGTCGCACCGAACGACAACGCGCATCGCGCCGGGCATCTCGCGAACGGCGTGCTCACCGTGGCGCTCGAAGCGCGAAACGGCGAATGGCATCCCGAAGAAGGCGGCGGCCCGACGATCCCCGTGCAGGCGTTCTCGGTTGCGGGAGGGCCGCTCCAGACGCCCGGGCCATTGCTGCGCGCGCCCGTGGGAACCGAGATCCGCGTGACGATGCACAACGCGCTCGCAACGCCGATGTGGGTGTACGGGCTCGGCGAGCACCGCGGCTTTGCGGACAGCGTGGAGGTGCCCGCCGGCGAGACCCGCGAGATGCATTTCCGCGCTACCGCTCCCGGCCTCTCGTACTACGCGGGCCGCACGTTGCCTGGTGCGGTGCAGGGGCGCACGACCGACGACTCCCAGCTCAATGGCGCGATCGTGATCGACCCGCAGGGGACGCCGCCGCGCGATCGCATCTTCATCGTCTCGGGCTGGGCTACCCTCGATTCGACCACCGTGAGCGGCCTTGGCCCGAACGCGACGCTGGCGTTCAACGGGCTCGCGTGGCCGCACACGGAACGGATCGATCTCGTGCAGGGCGACACCGCGCGCTGGCGGATCATTAATGTGACCGGCCTGCCGCATCCACTGCACATGCATGGCTCGTTCTTTCGAATCGATGCGAAGGGCGATGGCCACGCAGACTCGATCTATGCGCCGGAAGACCGGCGACTGGTCGTGACGGAGCTGGTGCTCCCGGGACAAACGATGTCCATGACCTGGTCGCCGGCGCACAGCGGCAACTGGGTCTTTCACTGCCACATCTCGAGCCATGCCTCGTCGCGGGACTACTTCAACGTCGACCATCTCATGCCTACGCCGATGGTCGCCGCGTCGGTCGCGCAGGACAAGGCACATCTGAGCCACATGGGTGGGCTCGTCCTCGGCATTCGCGTGAAGCCGCGCGGGCCGCAGGAGCCCGAGCAGTCGATATCCCAGAGTATCCGACTCCTCGTGCGCTCACGCGCGAACGTCTATGGAAAGGACGTGGGATACGGATTCGTGCGCGGCGATTCTCCGCAGGCTGCCATGCGCGACAGCTTTTCCGTTCCCGGACCGACCCTGGAGCTCACGCGCGGCAAGCGCGTCGCGATAACGATCGTCAATCAGTCGCACGAAGCCGCCGCGGTGCACTGGCACGGCATCGAGCTGGAGAGCTATCCCGATGGCGTGCCTGGATGGAGCGGCTCCGGCGCGACCACGATTCCGTTCATCATGCCGGGCGACTCTCTCACCGTTCACTTCACGGCTCCGCGCGCCGGCACGTTCATGTATCACTCGCACTCGAACGAGATGCAGCAGATTTCCTCGGGGCTGTACGGAGCCATCATCGTGCGTGATGATTCGGCTCCGGCCGGAGAGGAGCGCACGCTGTTGTTCAGCGACGACGGCCCGTTTTCCAACTTCTTCGTGGTCGGACCACCGACGCTGCTCAACGGCAAGCTGCTTCCGGATACGATCGACGTGCGCGCAGGACAGCCGACGAGGCTTCGCCTCATCAACATCCGGGCGGAAAACAGCATCGAGATGACGGTCGAACGAGATGGTGCGCCGGTGCTCTGGCGCATGGTCGCGAAGGATGGCGCGTCGCTCCCGCTTCACCAGATCCGTGAGCGACCTGCGATACTCACCACAAACCCTGGAGAGACATACGACTTCGAGATCACGCCCGAAAAGGCAGGCACGATGATCCTGAGGTACGATCCGACACCGGGTGACTCGACCAGCGGCACGCGCGCGGTGATCCGCGTACACTGATGGCGCACTCGCTCCCGCTGTGCGCGCTCTCCGCGCCGCTCGCGCTCTGCAGGCTGTCGGCGAGCGACGCGATTCCCGAGTGGACCGCGCTCGCGCGCACGTTTCTCACGATCTCTCGCACACCCACCGAGCTGTCGATCATCGCAGACGAGTCGATCGTACCGGCCGCTGTAAACGCGCAGCGAGGCTATCGCGCATTGCGCGTGGAAGGTCCGTTGCCGCTCGACCTGATCGGCATCTTCGCGGCGATCGCCTCGCCACTGGCGGCCGCGAACGTTCCGATTTTCCCGGTCGCGACCTACGACACGGACTACGTGCTCGTTGCGGAAGGCCACTTCGAGCGCGCGGTGAGTGCGCTCGAGGCCGCGGGACACCGCATCAGCGCTGGCTGAGATT
>DASXQD010000010.1:0-3284 GCA_036493195.1 Gemmatimonadaceae bacterium
CGGCGGCATCGAGCGCGCGCGCAGCGTCATTCGCGGTCTCGACCGGAGTGCGATTGATCTGCACGATGACATCGCCCTTCTCGAGTCCCAGCTCGTCGGATACGCGATCGCTGAGATTGTAAATGAGCGCGCCACGCGGACTCCGAATGCCACGGTCGACGCGGATCGCCGGCGTGAGCGTCACCAGCTCGAGCTCCTTCAGCACCGCGACTTTGGCTGCGCTCACTTCGGGAAGATCCGCGATCGTGACGGTCATAGGCACCTCCTTGCCGTTGCGCTTGAGCACGAGCGGCACCTGATCGCCGACGCGCAGATCGAGCAGCTCCGCCTCCCAGTCGAAGGCGTTGCGAATCGTGCGGCTGCGCGAGCGCACCAGCACATCGCCTTTGCGAATGCCGGCGCGATCCGCCGGGGATCCCGGCACCACCGCGCCCACGACCAACCCCGATCGCAGCGGCTCGCGCGGATTCGGACCTCGCTGCGGAAGCTCCGGCTTGAGGCCGATCCACGGACGCCGCACCGCGCCGTGCGCGAGGAGATCTTCGGTGACGTGCTTCACGCGATTCACCGGGATCGCGAATCCAAGCCCGATCGAGCCGCCACTCGGCGTGAAGATCGAGCTGTTCATTCCCACGATCGTCCCGAGGGCATTCACGAGCGGACCGCCGCTGTTGCCGGGGTTGATCGACGCATCCGTCTGGATCATGTCGACGTAGATCGCGGCGCCTTCCGAGCGCGCGACCAGATTGCGTCCCGTGCCGCTGATCACGCCCACCGTCACGCTCGGCTCCGGGTTGCCGAGCAGAAAGCCGTACGGATTGCCGATCGCGATCACCCATTCGCCGATGATCAGGTCGTCCGACTGCCCGAGTGGCGCAACAGGAAGATCCTTCGCATCGATCTTGAGTACCGCGATGTCGTTCGTCTCGTCCTTGCCGAGCAGGCGCGCGGGATAGGTCGTGCCGTCGCGCATGGCGACGGAAATCGTATTCGCGCCCGCGACCACGTGCGCGTTCGTCACGATCACACCATCCGCGCGAACGATGAACCCGGAGCCGAGTCCGGGCAGCACGCGCTCGCTCGTGCCGTTGAACGCGTCGAAGGGATCGGTCGAGCGATCGACGACCTCGGTCTGCACCGTGACCACCGTGGGCGCAACGCGTGCAACGGCCTGAGTGATTGCGGTGCGTCGCTGCCCGACGACTGCGCTGTCGGATGCGGTGGTCGTGAGCGCCGCCGTTTGGGCCGTCGCGGCTTTTGCCGTGCTCACCGCGAGTGCAGGATTGTCGCGCGAGCTCTCCCCGCATGCGGCGGTCAGCGCCAGAATGGAGAGGGCCAGCGTTCGTGTGATCACAGGCTCGTGCGGCTGCGCGAGACGCGCTTGCTCCAATCGTTGAGGAAGTGATCGAGTCCGAGGTCCGTGAGCGGATGCACGAGCAGCAAGCGCAGCACATCAGGGGGAACCGCCGCAGCATCCGCGCCCACGATCGCGGCCTGCGCAAAATGCTTCGGCGTGCGAATCGACGCGGCGTTGAGCTCGCATTCGACGTGGTGTCTGTCGAAGAGCTCGCGAATGTCGCGGACCAGCGCGACGCCATCCCCGCCGATGTCATCGACGCGCCCGATGAACGCACTGACGGAGTATGCGCCGGCCTTGGCGGCGAAGAGCGCCTGCGCGGCGCTGAACACGAGCGTCGCCGTGACGCGAATGCCGTCCGCTGCGAGCCGAGCTGTCGCCCGGAGTCCATCCTCGATTACGGGAACCTCGACCACGATGTTGTCGGCGATCTTCGCGAGCTCCCTGCCGTCGCGATAGATGTCGTCCGCCGTGATCGCGAGCACCGGCGCGAGGACGGGGCCGCGGGAAAGTCGACAGAGCTCGGCCAGCAGCTCGTAATACTCGTCCGCCGAGTTCTCTTCGGCGATCAGCGTCGGATCGGTCGAGATTCCGTCCACGATCCCGACTTCCGTCGCCCAGCGAACTTCGTCGAGGCTCGCCGTATCGAGCAATATCTTCATGTGCCGCCCAGGTAGAGGTCGCGCGGATAGCGAACGACTTCGAGAAAGAGCGCGTGCGGTGGTGCGGGAGCAGACGTACGCCGGTTGTCCTCGGCCTCGAGCAACTGCGCGAAATCCGATGCGGGTCGCCGTCCTCGCGCGATCTCGATCATCGTGCCGACGAGGAAGCGTACCATGTGATGCAGGAAGCGATTGGCCTCGATCTCGAACACGAGGCCGTTCGAATGCTCGCTCCACGAGGCATCGAGGACCGTGCAGCGATGGTCATCGTCTGCGGGTGCCGTTCCCTGTACGGCAAAGGCGAGAAATCGGTGCGTGCCGACGACCGCGTGTGCACAGTGCGCGAGGGCATCGCGCGCGAGCGGCTCCTCGAGCGCCCACTCCCAGCGGCGCCGGAAGGGTGACCTCGCCTCCCGATCGGTGCCGACATGATAGCTGTACCGCCGTCCCGTGGCGCTGTACCGTGCGTGAAAGGCATCGCTCATCTCGACTGCGCTGGCGACCCACAGATCCGCCGGCAGTACCGCGTTCAATGCCCGCCGCAATTCGGCCGCTTCCCACTTGAGCGGGACACGCACCCCAACCGCCTGGCCGCGCGCATGCACGCCTGCGTCGGTGCGTCCGGCTCCGAGCGCGCCCACGGGTGCGTTGCACAACCGCTCGAGCGCGCCTTCCAACACTCCCTGAACAGTGCGCGTTGCCGGTTGGCGCTGCCACCCCGAGAACTCGGCGCCATCGTAATGCAGCACCAGCTGCACCATGCGCTCCGGCATGCGTGGAAGTTACCGGAACGACCTACGCTGTCAAGCGACTGAAAGCCCGGAACCGATTGACAGCTCGGCACCTACGGCTCAACATTCACGCTCGGCGCACCCCTCTGCCCGACGGCTCAGTCCCCCTTCATGCCACCTCGCACACTCGCGTCGCTCGCCCATGCGCTCGCGGCAGCGTCCGATCTCGACGCGGCCATTGTCGCGCTTGGCGAAGCGCTCGCCGAGGTGGATCGGAGCACGGAGCTCTCACTCTTCGGCTACGATGCGCGGCACCAAATGTTGCGTGAGCGCGTGAGTCCCGATGGCTCGAAGGTCCTTCGCGCGCGCACGGACACGACCGTCGATCATTTGCCGGCGCGCATTCGCACGCAGATCCTGGCGGGCGGACAGTTCGTCGATCTGGGTGAGCAGTCAGACGAGTACGCACGACTGCTCGGGCTCGACACGACGCTCGAGGAAGAAGGTCTGCTCGCGCTGCGCGGGATGCGCGTG
>DASXQD010000011.1:0-4309 GCA_036493195.1 Gemmatimonadaceae bacterium
ACTCGCCGAGATTGTCCGGCGGCTCGCGACCGATGTCATCGCGGATGCCAATCAGCTCATGCACCCCATGTCACTCGGCCATCAGGTCGCGGCGCCGCTTCCCGCGGCGGTGTGGACCGAGTCGCTCATCGGCGCGCTCAATCAGTCCACGGCGATCTGGGAGATGTCGCCGACTGCTACCGTGATCGAGACGCAGCTCGTGCGCGGACTGGCGGGACTCATCGGATGGGGCGAGGAGGCGGGCGGCACGTTCACCTCCGGGGGAACGGAGGCGACGTTCACGGCGCTGCTGGCGGCGCGTGCGCGCGCGATGCCGGATGCATGGCGGAACGGGGTGGGCACGGAGCCTCCCGTCGTGCTGTGCGGCGAGCACGCGCACTATTGCGTCACGCGCGCGGTGGCGCAGCTCGGGCTTGGCACGCGGAGCGCGTTGGCGGTGCCGTCGCACGAGTGGAAGATGGATATCTTAGTACTAAGACAAATGCTCCTCGACCTCGCCGCGTCGGGAACGCCCGTCATGGCCGTGGTTGCGACGGCCGGCTCGACGGCCACCGGGTCGTTCGACGACCTGTCGGCCATCGGCGAGCTGTGCGAGGCGCGCGGCATCTGGCTGCACGTAGATGGCGCGCATGGCGCGTCGGCGCTCCTCTCGCCGGCGCACCGGCATCGCGTACGCGGGCTGCATCACGCGCGCTCGCTCGCGTGGGATGCGCACAAAATGATGCTCATGCCGCTCGCTGCCGGCATGCTGCTCGTGCGCGACGAGGCGGATCTCGCGCAGGCATTCTCACAGCACGCCCCGTATCTGTTTCACGGCACGCAGGGCGAGCGTGCCTGGGATCAGGGCACGCGCAGCTTTCTGTGCTCGCGAAGGGCCGATGCGATCAAGGTATGGGTCGGGATTCAGCGCTACGGCATGGCGGGAATGGCCTCGCTTTATGAGCTGCTCTGCGAGTCGGCACAGTCGCTTCACGAGCTGATCCTCGCGCGCGACGATTTCGTGGCGATGCACGAGCCGGAGACGAACATCCTGTGCTTTCGCTGGACGGGCGATGGATCGCTCGACGACCGCGCACTCGATTCGATCAATCTCGATCTGCGCATGCGCTACAATCGCGAGGGACACGGATGGATCACGACCACGGTGCTTGGCGAGCGACGCGTGCTTCGTGTCACGGTGATGAATCCGCGCACCACGCGCGCGCATCTCGCCGCGATGCTCGCTGAGCTCTCGCGTGAGGCGCGCGCGTTGAGCGTGCGGTAGCGATGGCCCTGCTGGGAATGCAGGAAGTCGGGATCGCGTTCGGCGGGCCAGCGGTGCTCGATCATGCGCGCTTCGCGATCGAGCGCGGCGAGCGCGTGTGCCTGCTCGGGCGCAACGGCGCGGGGAAGAGCACCGTGATGAAGCTGCTCGACGGCACCATCGCGCCCGACAGCGGTGAGATCGTGCGTCAAACGGGTATCATGGTGGCGCGCCTCGAGCAGGAGGTGCCCGCAGCCATCGATGGGAGCGCCTTCGATGTGGTCGCTCAGGGACTCGGAGAGATCGGGCTGCTGCTCGCGCGGTATCATCAGGCGAGCCATCGCGTGAGCGTGAGTGCGACGCCCGCCGCACTGCGGGAGCTCGATCGCCTGCATCACTCGCTGGACACCGCGAGCGCGTGGCAGGTGAATACGCGTGTCGAGACCGTGCTCCTGCATCTGCGCCTCGATGCGGACGCTCCCTTCGCGAGCGCGTCGGGCGGCACGAAGCGACAGATCCTTCTCGCGCGCGCGCTCGTGCGCGAGCCCGATGTCCTGCTGCTCGACGAGCCGACGAATCATCTCGATGTCGACGCGATCGAATGGCTCGAGAGCTTCCTGATCGAGCGCGGCACCACACTTCTCTTCGTCACGCACGATCGCGCGTTCCTGCGCCGGGTCGCCACGCGAATCATCGAGCTCGATCGCGGCAGGCTCGTGGACTGGGGGACAGACTACGACACGTATCTCGAGCGCAAAGCGTCGTCACTCGAGGCCGAGGCGCGGGAGTGGGAGGAGTTCGACAAGAAGCTCGCGAAGGAGGAGGTGTGGATTCGCACGGGAATCCAGGCGCGGCGCACGCGCAACGAAGGTCGCGTGCGTTCACTCGAAGCGCTGCGAGTGGAGCGCGGGCAGCGCCGAGAGCGCACGGGAACGGTCCGGCTGCACGCGCAGGAGGCAGAACGATCGGGACGACTCGTTGCGGAAGCCAAGCACGTGAGCTTCGCGCGCGGAGCTCGCCCGATCATCTCCGACTTCTCGACGACGATCACGCGCGGCGATCGGGTGGGCGTGATCGGGCCGAACGGGTCGGGGAAGACGACGCTGCTGCAGCTCCTGCTCGGCGAGCTTGCGCCCGACAACGGCATCGTGCGGCTCGGCACCAATCTCGAGATCGCGTACTTCGATCAGCTTCGCGAAATGCTCGACCCGGACACGACCGTGTTCGGCAGCATCGCCGATGGCGCGGAATTCGTGGAGATCGGCGGCACTCGCAAGCACGTGCTGGGCTACCTCCAGGACTTTCTCTTCCCTCCCGATCGCGCGCGTACGCCGGTACGCGCGCTGAGCGGCGGCGAGCGAAACAGGCTCCTCCTCGCACGACTCTTCACGCGATCGTTCAACGTGCTTGTGCTCGATGAGCCGACGAATGATCTCGACATCGAGACACTGGACCTGCTCGAGGAGCTGCTGCTCGAGTTTTCCGGCACGCTGATGGTGGTGAGCCACGATCGCGAGTTTCTCGACCACGTGGTGACGAGCACACTCGTGCTCGAAGGGAAGGGAAAGGTCGGAGAGTACGTGGGTGGGTATTCGGACTGGACTCGACAGCGCGCGCCATCGCACGTGTCCAAAGCCGAGCCGAAATCGACGCCGACGCCGCGCAGGTCACCCGCATCATCCACGCGGTCCGAAAGGAAGCGCAAGCTCACCTTCAGGGAGACGACCGAGCTCGCGTCGCTCCCGGATTCGATCGATGCGCTCGAGGGCGAGCGAGAACGCGTGTACGCATCGCTCGCCGATCCAGGACTGCTGCGCGATGGTGCTGCCACCGCGGCTGCAAAAGCCCGGCTCGGAGAGATCGAGAGCGAGATCGCGCAGGCGCTTGCACGCTGGGAGGAGCTCGAGACGATCGCCGCGGGCTGATCGCGCGCGATTCGTTCGACTCTTCGAAACGCTACATCGTGTCGGTCTCCGCGCAGTTCGCGGTGATGTGAAGCGAAACACCCTCCTTCGTTTTTCCGGTGCCCGAGAGATCAGCTCCGTTGCCCTTCAGCGTCATCGTGATGGGAACACCGGTAACGTCGTAAACGATCGATCGCTTGTCATCCGTGCCGAACGCCACGTGGAGATCGCCTTTCTTCGGGCCCGCCACGTCCGGATTGCTCACCATGATTCCGCCCTCGGCCAGGCTGCGAGGTGTATTCGCCCTGAAGTCCCTGAATGTCGCCGCATAGGTCTTCTGCGCCTTCGCGTGAAAACAGATGACTTCGTTCGCTCGCGCCTGGTACGTACCGGCATAGGGTCCGCCGGTGACGACCACTGTCCACGGATTTGCGGCGGCGGGTGCGTGCGCGGCAGCGAGACCGACCGCGCAGGCGAGGATAACGGCCGAACGAACGAATTGCTTCATGCGAGATTCCCCGGATGTGGCGTGTGATGCGTACTGATCGCAGGAATGAGCGATACAACCGGACTCTTGCGGTAAAGGCGTCGGATTGCAATGCCGTGCTCGGCGGCTGAGTATGCCGATCCCGGAGAGCGAACGCAACGCTCCGGCTCGCGAATTCGAGAACGCGAAGCGTGCGCACTGCCGCCACCGCGATTCCCTGTGGAAATTCCTGCTCCGCTCTCGTTCTCTCGTTCCGCGACCTACTTCGAGGAGCAGCACATGTTGAGCACGTCGCAGATAATCGCGTACGTTCCGGTTTCGGATCTCGCGCGCGCCCGCCAGTTCTACGAGGAGAAGCTGGGGTTCCAACCGCTCGAGCTCAACGACGTCGGTGTCATGTACGAATCGGGGAAGGGCTCGCGGTTTTTCGTGTACAAGTCCGCTGGCGCAGGTACGAACAAGGCGAGCACCGCGTTCTGGAACGTGCCCAATCTCGAAGCGGAGATGGCAGAGCTCAGGAAGCGCGGCGTCGTATTCGCGGAGTACGATACTCCGGGGTTCAAGACGGTGAACGGCATCGCAACGGGAGGCGGCGCGAAGACCGCCTGGTTCAAGGACAGCGACGGAAACATCCTCGCGGTGAGCCAACACATCTGAGCTGACCATTCGAAGAGA
>DASXQD010000012.1:0-3697 GCA_036493195.1 Gemmatimonadaceae bacterium
GTGCGAGCAGCACTCCCAGAATCATGACCGGCGCGCGTCCGCGCATCGGCTATGCGAGGAGATCGCCGCCGAAATACGGGCGGAGCGCGTCCGGTATCGTGACGGCGCCATCCGAGCGCTGATAGTGCTCGAGGATGGCGATGATCGTGCGCGGGAAGGCGAGCGCCGAGCCGTTGAGGGTGTGCACGAACCGCGGCTTCTCGCCAGGGGCCGGTCGATAGCGGATGTTGGCGCGGCGCGCCTGGAAATCCCCGAACGAGCTGCACGACGACACTTCGAGCCACTTCCCGACCCCGGGCGCCCACACCTCGAGATCGTATGTCTTCGCCGCAGCAAAGCCCGTGTCGCCCGCGGCGAGCAGGAGCACCCGATACGGAAGTCCGAGCAGTTGCAGCACCCGCTCCGCGTGCGCCGTCAGCGTCTCCAGCTCCTGCACCGAGCGCTCGGGTGTCGTGAAGCGCACGAGCTCCACCTTGTCGAACTGGTGCACGCGGATGAGACCGCGCGTGTCCTTTCCAGCCGCGCCGGCCTCTCGCCGGAAGCACGGCGTGTACGCGGTGAGCGCGCGCGGCAAGGAGCTCGCCTCGACGATCTCGCCCCGCAGCAGATTCGTGAGCGGCACCTCCGCGGTGGGGATGAGAAAGAGATCATCGTCGGTGCGATAGGCGTCGTCTTCGAACTTCGGCAGCTGCCCGGTGCCGGTCATCGTCTCGCGCGTGACGAGATAGGGCACCGTGGTTTCCCGGTACCCGTGCTCGCGCGTGTGCACATCGAGCATGCACGCCATGAGCGCACGAACCAGGCGCGCACCATCGCCCGAGAGAACGACGAATCCCGAGCCGGCGATCTTCGCCCCCGCGGCGAGATCGAGAATGCCGAGCTGTTCGGCGATCTCCCAGTGTGGGCGGACGCCGTCGGGAGCGCGAGGCTCGCCCCACGAGCGCACGACGCGGTTATTCTCCTCGCCACCATCGGGGAGGTCCGCCAGCGGCACGTTCGGGAGCTGCATGAGGATGTCGGTCAGCTCGCCTTCGACAGCAGTGAGCTCGAGCTCCAGCGCCGAGATGTCGTCGCCGAGCGCGCGCGTCTGCGCGATCAACTCGTCCGCATTTTCCTTTGCCTTTTTGCGTCGCGCGACTTCCTGCGTCGCGGCGTTTCGAGCCGCCTTTCGTTCGTCGGTGCGCTGAATCAGCGAGCGTCGATCCCGATCGAGTGACTCGGCGCGATCGATGCGCGGAGCCAGTGCATCGAGCTGAAGCCGTCGGCGCATCCCGTCACGCAGCGTCTCCAGGTTGGCGCGCAGCATCCGCAGGTCGTGCACCGTCAGGACTTTGGAATGCCGTCTGCAAACGAGAGGAAGCCGCAATTCGGATCGTTGCGCAGACGATACCAGATCGTGCGCGGCACGTGCGGCGGCGCGGCCTCATCGTAGAAGATGCTGTCGATGACGACCTTCGCGTAGATGAACGTGCGTGCCGCAACGCTCTGGGTGGCGCACTGTACCGAAGTCGACTGGACGAGGAGCACGTCGCCGGCCTGGATGAATACCGGGAGCGTATCGTTGTAGCCGGATGTGGGAGCCTGCGTGATCGCGCCGAACGGCTGCGTTGCGAGCTGGAGCCCGGCCGTGAGCGCCGCGCCGACGGCGTGCGGTGGATACGCGAACGCCGAGTCGTGCCGAATATCGAAGACGACGTCGTAGTTCTCGCCAGGGGTGGTGATCACCGCCCGCGGAAAGGTGATGTTGATCGCTGTGGGCGCACTCTCCGGCGCACCGGTGAGCGCGAACACCGCGGCCGTGTCGTCGATCGTCGGGAGCGTTGCCGTGGTCGCCAACGGATCCGCGCAGGCAACGGCAGCGGCGCCGGCGCCAGCGATGAGCACCAAGAATCTGACCTTCATGTGCCTGCGTGCCGTTGAGGGGTAGATCGCGTACCGAAGAGGAAAGGATAGGGCGCAGCCACAGTGAGTTCAAGCTGTTATCCTCGCTTGACTTCGGCGGCGCGCAACCCGTAGTTTCGCACGATCCACCTGGAGCGTGCATGGCCACCATTCGAGATCTCGTGGGCGCCCTTCGCCAGCGCGAAGGCGTCGATGCGGCCGTCGTGCTGGGCCGCGACGGACTGCTCATCGACAGCCAGACGACGGGATCGGTAAACGCGGAGAGCGTGGCGGCGTTGGTCCCGTCGATCATCGCCGCGGCGGAGGAATTCGGCGCGACGGATTCGCGCGGCGCACTGACCACCGCCATTCTCGAGTACGATCAGGGGATCGCGATCATCGCCCTGCTCTCGACGGACGCGCTCCTGCTCGTGCTCGCGCAGCCGTCCGCGAACGTCGGTCGACTGCTGTTCGAGCTGCGCCGCAATCGCGAGAACATTTCGTCTCTGGTTTGAAGGATGCTCGAGCAGCAGCGGATACACGTGCTGGTGGCTGATGACGAGCCACACATCGGACGAATCATCAAGATGAAGCTCGAGCAGGGGCCGTTCGCGGTGACGCTCGCCTATGACGGGCGCGAGGCGATGGAGCAGATGGAGGCCGACCCCGACATCGCGCTCGTGCTGCTCGACGTCATGATGCCGTACATGAGCGGTCTCGATGTGCTGGCGAAGTTGCGCGAGGACCCGCGGTGGCGCACCGTGCCGTGCATCGTCCTCACTGCCGCCGGCCAGGAGCTGCATCACAGGCAGGCGATGGCACTCGGCGCGAATGAGTTTCTGACGAAGCCATTCAGTCCGAAGAAGCTGTACGCACGCGCTGCGGAGCTGGCCGGCGTGCCATCCGAGGAGCTGGGAGCGACGGAGCGTTGAGCCGCTGGGCGGTGATCCTCGCCGGGGGCGTCGGGTCGCGCTTCTGGCCTCTCAGCACTCCGAAACGTCCCAAACAGCTGCTGCCGCTCATCACCGACGCGCCGCTCCTGGCGGACACCGTGTCGCGACTGGCGGAGCTCGCTCCTGCGGAGCGCACGCTCGTGGTAACGAACGGCTCGCTGGCGACTTCCGTGCGCGCGCTCCTGTCCCTACTTCCCGCGGACAATGTGATCGCCGAGCCGCGCTCCGCGGGCACGGGGCCTGCGCTCGCGTGGGCAGCCACCGAAATCGCCCGGCGCGGGCACGCCGGCGACGTCATGCTCTGCGTGCACGCGGACTGGGCGATCGGCGATGACAGCGAGTTCCGCGCGACGCTCGCGCGCGCCGCGATGGTGGCCGAGCGTGAGCAAAGTCTTGTGACCGTCGGAATCGTGCCGACGCGTCCAGATCCCGGATTCGGCTACATCGAGCCGGGCGATCGCGTGACGATTCCCGGCGTGGAAGGAGCGCGCCGCGTCGCGCGCTTCGCGGAGAAGCCGAATCGTGAGACGGCCGCGCGCATGGTTGCGGATGGATTTCTCTGGAATTCCGGCATCTTCGTGTGGCGCGCTTCTGATTTTCTCGAGGAGGTGCGCGCCAGCTCGCCCGAGATTGCCCCGTCGCTGCCGCTGGCCGAAGCCGGAGACATCGCCCGTTTCTTCGCGAGCGTGACGCCAATCTCAGTGGATGAGGGGGTGCTCGAGCGGAGCTCGCGCATGCTCGTGATCCCGGGCGACTTTGGATGGGACGATGTCGGCACCTGGGCCGCGCTGCACCGGGTGCGGAGGCGCGATGGCAGTGGCAACGCGACGTTTGGGGACGTCCATCTCGTGGGCGCGTCGAAC
>DASXQD010000013.1:0-4589 GCA_036493195.1 Gemmatimonadaceae bacterium
GCATTCCCGCCGCATGGAGCTTGCGACGGATGATCGGCTCGTAACGGCCGCCACGCGCGAGCTCCTCTGCGAATCGATCGCTCGACGGGCCCGTGAATCGCCCGACGAAATAGACCACGCGATTGTGCGTCTCGAACGAGCGCACATCGATGTCCCACTTGGGCTCGGCCGTTGCCTCAGGCGCGGTCGCGAGTGAGTCGCCGAAGATCTTCACCGCCTCGTGCGTGACGTCGGGCTGCGGGATGTGCACCGAGTCCGGCACACCGATGTCGATCGGGAGGTTGGCGAGCGATGTGGTGGTGTCGAGCACGCCGGAAGATTCGGAAACCGGGGTTGGCGCCTGTTTCGGCTTCGAGCCATGACACGCGGTGACCAGCGCCGCGAGCGTCACAGCCGCAACTCTCGCCTTCACCTGCATCCTCGCGCGGCTCGGCCGGACGTCTGCGCAGCTACGGATTCGATCATTGTCGCTCCGTGAAGATGCGAGGGGCGGAAGCCCTCAGCGCATCGCGATGAAATTACCGAGCACCCGGTTCGTCGCCCCGAGCACCGCGATCACTGCGCCGCGCACCTGATCCTCTTCGACGAGACAGGAACCGAGGAGCTTGGGCGGGCCTTCCGCACGATTGGTGATGGAGACAATGACGACATTGGCATCGAAGGCCCGAATGGACTTCACGCCGGCGAGGTCGAACTGCAGCACGTTGTCGGAGAAGCGCTCGATCGCGCGGAGCGCCGCTTCGGCCGCTACGCGCAAATCTACGGTGGGGCTCGATTGTCCAGAAGCCGAACCACGTACCTTGATCCCCTCGATCCACTCGAGCTCCACTTCCGCGGTGCACCGTCCGCCTGGCGTACGATGAAACTTGAAGTCGCTGAAGCGCAGCCGTTGCCGCTGCTGCTGCAGCTCCTGCGGCGAGCTCGGGTTGGAGGCCATCAGAGGGTGATCCGGCATCGTCTTGGGCGCGGCGGATTTACGTCGGCGCTCCATAGTGCCGGCATTCACATCACGAACAACCGTGCCGAAAGCAACGGGAAATCGGGCTGAAAGTGACGCCAAACCAACGCGCTGGCGCCCTCGTGGCGCGATGCTCATATTCGCATCCATGATCACTTTCATTGCAGCGCTGGCAATCGCCGCGAATACGGGCACGATCACGCCTGCCGTCTCCATCGATTCCCTCGCCGAGCAGATCCAGGCCCGCATCGCCGAGCTTCCCGGCGCCGAAGTCGGGATCGCCTATCACAAGCTCGGCACCGGCGATTCGCTGTACCTGGATGCCGACAAGAGCTTTCATGCGGCGAGTACCATGAAAGTGCCCATCATGATCCAGCTCTTCAGGCGCGTCGATGCGGGGCGGCTGTCGCTCGACTATCCGCTGCTGCTCGTGAACCAGTTCGGCTCCATTGTGGATGGCTCGCCGTACTCGCTCGATGCAGGAGTGGACTCCGACAGCTCGCTGTACAAGCTCGTGGGCACGCGCGTTCCGGTGCGCGACCTGATCACGCACATGATCACCCGGTCGAGCAATCTCGCGACCAACTCGCTCGTCGCGCTCGCGAACGCTGCGGCCGCCGAGTCGACCATGCGTTCTCTCGGCGCCATGAAAATACGGGTGCTGCGGGGGGTGGAGGACCAGAAAGCGTTCGACGCGGGGCTCAACAACACCACCACTGCGCGCGACCTCTCGATCATCCTGAGTGCGATCCAGGAGAACACGGCGGCGTCGCCCAAAAGCTGTGCGGCGATGCGCGACGTGCTGCTCGAGCAGGAGTTCAACACGGGCATTCCCGCCGAACTGCCGCCGGGAACGCGTGTGGCGCACAAGACGGGATGGATCACGGGGATCACACATGACGCCGCGCTCGTATATCCCGAGCATGGACCCGTCTATGTGCTGGTAGTGCTGACGAGGGGGATTCAGGACGAGCCCACCGCGCAGAAGCTCATTGCCGATCTATCACGAATCGTGTACGCGCACGCGATGGAGGCACCCAGGATCAGCATCAGATCCTGACGGTTGGGCGGAAGCGGCACCCGCCGTGCCCGTCGCAATAAAGTTTCCGTTCTGCAACGAAATGTTGTGCGAAAAGGGGAAAGCGGCGACTGGGCGAAAATAGAACACATTGTGTAACAATGGGTTACAGCGGGCACAGGCGTTGCTTGAGGGACTGCTGACCGCGTTGTACGCGCCACCCAACGGCGCCAACCCTGTTGCGCAGAGCCCGCCCTCCTATGTCGCAAAATTCGCAGGCCCGCCGAACGGTCAATCCGGCCATCACGAGCTACCAGCGCTCCCCGTCCGACAGTTCGCAGACGGAGCCCAAGCCGGCTTCCGGCTCCGAGTTCGGACTGGAGAGCATCGTCGGGGAGAGCGACGCCTTGCGCGACGCGCTCGACCGGGCGCGGAAGGTTGCCGCAAGCCGAATGACGACCGTGCTCATTGTCGGCGAGACGGGCACCGGCAAGGAGCTGGTCGCGCGCGGCATTCACTATTCGGGACCAGCGCACGGCGAGCCGTTCGTCGCGGTCAATTGCGCAGCGATTCCGGAAACGCTGCTCGAGTCCGAGCTCTTCGGGCACGAGCGCGGCGCGTTCACGGATGCGCGATCGCAGAAACGCGGGCTGATGGAGCTCGCCGGCCAGGGCACGCTCTTCCTCGATGAGATCGGGGAGATGCCGCCGCGACTTCAGCCCAAGCTGCTCCGCGCACTCGAGGAGCGACGCGTGCGGCGACTGGGCGGGCTGCAGGAGGTCGAGATCACCTGTCGGATCATCGCAGCTGCGAATAGCTCGCTGCACGACGCGGTGGCGCGGCTCGAGTTTCGCGAAGACCTTTACTATCGTCTAAATGTATTCCGCGTCGCATTGCCGCCACTTCGCGATCGCGAGGGTGACGTCGAGCTGCTCGGTCGCTATTTTCTGAACGAGCTCGCGCGACAGCAGGAGTCACAACCGAAGACGCTGGATGCCGGAGCGGTGGCTGCGCTCCGTGCACACAATTGGCCAGGGAATATTCGAGAGCTCAAGAACGTGATCGAACATGCAGCGATTCTGTGCGAGGGTGATGTGATCGGCGCCTCGCATCTGATGATTCAGCAGCGGCGCTCCCATTCCGCTGCCCGCACGGACGGCACGATTCGGGAAATCCAGATTCCGCCGGAAGGCAAATCGCTGGACATGATCGAAAAGGAGGCAGTATCTGCAACGCTCGAGATCACTCGTGGCAATCGCAGTGCCGCTTCCCGCATTCTGGGGATCTCGCGACCGACCCTGGCGCGCAAGATGCGCGAGTACGGGCTCACGACGGTGGGAACAGACAGGACCGAGTGAGCGTACTACACTCCGGGCCGCGGAGGGCCCGGAGTCACTCCTCGATCGGAAAGGTTCGCATGTGGGCAGCAGGGCATGACGAGTAATCCGATCAAGGTTCTACTGATCACGCCAACCGAGCGCGATGTGCGCCGGTTGCAGGGCGTCGTCTCCGTTCCCGGGGCGAGCCATGTCGAGCTCACGCACGTGCTCGACGTCGGCGCGGCCGTGCGTCGGCTCAGCGATGTTCGCTTCGATGCCATCCTGCTCGATCTGGCGGTGGCCCACACGCATCCGCTGGAACCACTCTGGCGCATGCACGAGCACGCGCCCGATGTGCCGATCATCGTGCTCACGAGCATGGAGGACGAGACGCTCGCGGTGCGTGCGCTCAAGGCCGGCGCGCAGGATTCACTGGTGAAGGGGCAGATCGACGGCAACCTGCTCACGCGCGCCATCCGCTACGCGATCGAGCGGCATCAGCTTCAGATGGCGCTTCATGCGATGTCGCTCATCGACGAGCTCACGGGACTTTACAACCGTCGCGGCTTTCTCACGCTGGCGAGCCAGCACCTCAAGATGGCGGACCGACTTCGCAAGCGCGTGTCACACATCTTCGTCGATCTGGATGGGCTCAAGCGGATCAACGACACGATGGGACATCGCCACGGCGACCAGGCACTCATCGAGGCCGCGGAGATGCTGAAGGAGACGTTCCGCGAGTCCGACATTATCGCGCGCATCGGCGGCGATGAATTCGTGGTGCTCGCCATGGACAACGCGGCGGGCCAGCTCGAGGACACGTGGCAGCAGCGCGTGCAGGAGAACCTCGCGATTCGCAATCGGCGGCCGAACCGCGCGTACGCGCTGTCGGTGAGCATGGGCGTCGCGTACTACGATCCGGATTTCCCGACGGCGCTCGACGATCTGCTCGCGCGCGCGGACACGCTCATGTACGAGGAAAAGCGTGCGAAGCGAGAGCCGGAGGAGCCGAGCACGCTCGCGCACGCGCCTCGCGGGGATTAAGGCTCATCGGCGTCGTGCCGTTGATAAAAAGCTCCTGACCGTTTGTGTCCGTTTGTGTCTCGACCATTCGATGCAACAGCTGCGGAGAGAGCGAAGAGCATCTTCGCCTGACGGAGCGTCAGCCTGTAGTAAAAGTCCTCTCCGTTTTTGTCCGTCTGTGTCCGTTTGCGTCGTCTCCTCCAATTTGTTTTGCTTGACTCGCCCCGTCCTCGCCCCCGACCGGCAACAGTAACTAGGGACGAGCAAAAGC
>DASXQD010000014.1:0-9465 GCA_036493195.1 Gemmatimonadaceae bacterium
ACGGACGGCCTCGCCGACACGGTCGGGACGGCGCGTGTCGCGCGGCACCTAAGCCTGTGCCGGCGCGAGCGTGCGGGCGACGGTCTCCTTCCGGTAGCACTCGATCACATCGCCAACCTTGACGTCGTTGAAGTTCTCGACACCGATGCGCGGCACCTTGAAGAGATCGCGAACCTCGGCCTCGCCGAGCGTGACCTCCTTCTCATCCGGACGCAGCAGCCCTTCGAGGGCAGCGCGCACTTCCGCCACCGCCTCGTAGATGATCCGGTACAGCTTGATCTCGACGCCCTCACGCTCGGCTGCGGCGCGCGCGTTGTTGTCCGGACGCACGTGGAAGCCGATGATGATCGCGCCCGACGCCTTGGCGAGCTGAATGTCGCTCTCCGTGATCGCACCGACGCCGCGATGGATGACCTCGACGCGCACTTCGTTCGTCGAGAGCTGTCCGAGCGCATCGGCGAGCGCCTCCGCCGGTCCGCCCTGGTCCGCCTTGATGACGAGCCGCAGCGACTGCACGAGACCAGCGGCCGCCTGCGACATGAAGTCTTCGAGCGACACGGCCGCGCGCGACGTGCGACGACTCTTCGCCTCGCGATCGAGACGCTGGCGCCGCTGCGCGATCTCGCGCGATGACGTGGCATCCTCGACGACGCGCAGCTGGTCGCCTGCCATCGGCACGCCGTCCATACCGAGCACCTGCACGGGGATTGCGGGACCCGCGCTCTTCACGGGCTTGCCGCGCTCGTCGAACAGATTGCGCACACGTCCCGAGTACATGCCGACGATGAAGTCCTCGCCGACGTGAATCGTGCCGTTCTCGATGAGCACCGTTGCGACCGGACCCTTCCCCGGATCGAGCTGTGCCTCGACGACGACGCCGCTCGCGCGCCGGTCGGGATTCGCGCGCAGGTCGAGAATTTCGGCCTGAAGCAGAATCTGCTCGAGCAGCTCGGGAACGCCGGTGCCCTTCTTCGCCGAGATCGGCGTGTCGAGCGTCGTGCCGCCGAACTCCTCGAGGACGACGCCGTGCTGCAGCAGCTCCTGCTTCACCTTCGGCACGTTCGCCGACGGCAGATCGATCTTGTTGATCGCAATCACCATCGGCACGCCGGCGTTCTTGGCGTGCGAGATGGCCTCGATCGTCTGCGGCATGACCTGGTCATCCGCAGCCACCACGAGCACCACGATGTCCGTCACCTGTGCCCCCCGTGCGCGCATGGCCGTGAATGCCTCGTGGCCCGGCGTGTCGAGGAAGGTGATCGTCTTGCCGTTCGCGAGCGTGACGTGGTACGCGCCGATGTGCTGCGTGATGCCGCCAGCTTCGCCGGCAACCACGTTCGCCTTGCGGATGTAATCGAGCAGCGACGTCTTCCCATGGTCGACGTGACCCATGATCGTGACGACGGGCGGACGCGAGATGAGATCTTCGCGCTCATCGGCCACTTCATCCGCGGAATCGGCGACGGCGTAATCCGCCTCGCGCACGGCCTGGAAGCCGAACTCGCTCGCGATGAGCTCGATCTGATCGAAGTCGAGTCGCTGGTTGATGGTGACCATCAACCCGAGATTCTTCAGCGTGAAGGTCACGATCTGTGTGGGCGGAACCTTGAGGATCGCGCCCAGCTCGCTCACCGTGATGAACTCGTTGACGCGCACGATCGTCTTCTCGCGCTCCACCTCGGCCGCGCGCTGCGCTTCGATCTCTTCGCGATATGACGGCTCGTCGGAGCGACGGGCGCCGCGACGCGCGGGCGCGCCGCGCATGGCGGTCATCGTCTTCGAGATGTTCGCCGTCACCGCTTCCTGATCGACCGTGCCGCGCTTCCCCTTCTTTCGCTTGCCGCCGCGCTTGTCGTCGCGACGCGGAGCGAGCCCCGAACCCGACGACGGCTGCTGCGCGCCACCCGGCGCCGCCGATGCGATCGGCCGCGGCGGATAGTTGCCGGATGATGCGGGCTTCGGCCGCGGCGGTCCGGGCACGACGGGACGCGGGCGCTGCCACTCGGCGCCATTCGCCGCACGAGGCGACTGCGTCGGCCCCGCGGTGGTTGCGTCGCCCGACCGGCTGTACGCGCCGGGATCGGGAGCACGCGGTGCGGCTGGACGAGCGGGCGTTGGCGGCGAGCTGTACGCAGTGATGCGCGACTCCTCGATCGGCTGACGCGGTGCCGCTTCCGGTGCGGGATCCGCGACGAGCAGCTCTTCCTCGAGACGCGACACGGCCGGCTCGATGTTCGCCGCCTGCGCGGCAGCCACTTCGGCCTCGTGCGCGGCCGTGACTTCCGCCGCCGCAGCGATGTCCGCGGCCTTTCTCCGGCGGCGGCTCGGTCCCGCAGCGGCAGCCGCATCGGGCGTCGCCTCAGGTGCTGGCGCGGGCGCTGCCGGAGCCGCCGCCGATGCGGCCGCAGCCGTTCCGCGACGACGACGTGCGGGCGCGGCGGCAGGCTTTTCCTGACGCGCGCGCTTCTCGCGTTCCCAGCGTGCACGGAGGCGCGCGATCTGATCGTCGCTCAACTGGCTGAGATGACTGCGCACCGGTACGTCCATCGACCGGAGCATGGTCATCAGCTCATCACTGGTAATGCCGAATTCCCCTGCCAACTCGTTCACTCTAAGCTTGATCAAACACTCCTCCTCTGGATCCTGCTCATCCTACCTTCGCTCCGCGATCGCGGAAATCCCATTCGCGAGATCGCGATCGATCACTCCCAGTGCCGCCGCGGCGTCCCGTCCAACGGCGGCTCCCAGCGCTGCGGCCAAGGGTCCTTCGATCACCTGCACGCGCTTTGCCGTCAAAAGCGGCAGCACCTTCTCGCGACTGTGCCGCGACGCATCCGGCGCCACGATCGCAAGCACGAGCGTTCCCTTCTTCGCCGCCTGACGCACCATCTCCACTCCCACCACCACCTTGCGACTTCTCACGCCCAACCCGACGAGGCGCAGCATTCGACTCTGCGCGTCGCTCTGCTCGAGCGCCGCGTCGGGTGCACCCACTACGCGGACGCTCCCGCGCCGGATTCCCCGCCGTCGCTGCCATCGGTGCTGCTGTCTTCCGTCAGCTCATCGATCATGGCCATGATGCGATCCGCCTCTTCCGGCGCGATGCCCGGAAGACGAAGGAAATCATCGCGGTCGAGATCGATGATGTCGTTCAACGTGCGATAGCCGGCCTCCTCGAGCACGGCCACCGTGGCCGGTCCGAGCGCACCGATGTCCGCCAGGCGCACATCGGCGGCCGGTGACACCTCTTCCGGAAGCGGCGCGAAGAGCGGCGTCTCACCACCGCGCTCCAGCCACTCGCGACTCGAATAGAGATCGATCTTCCATCCCGTGAGCTCACTCGCGAGGCGCACGTTCTGTCCGTTGCGCCCGATCGCGAGCGAGAGCTGATCTTCGTCGACCACCGCCTGAATGCTCTTGGCCACGCCGTCGCTGAACACGCGCGCGACGCGCGCCGGAGCCAGGGCGAGCTTCGCGAAGCGCTCGGGATCCGCGGACCACGGCACGATGTCGATGCGCTCGCCGCCGAGCTCGTTCACCACGGCCTGTACGCGCGAGCCCTTGAGGCCGACGCACGCACCCACCGGATCGATCGAGTCGTCGCGCGAGAACACCGCGATCTTCGTGCGGCTGCCGACCTCGCGCGCCGACGCGCGAATCTCGACAATGCCCTGCTGGATCTCGGGAACCTCGAGCTTGAAGAGCGCCTTGACGAAGAGCCCATCGGCGCGGCTCAAGATGAGTCGCGGGCCCTTGGGCGTTTCCTCGATGCGCTTGAGGACCGCGCGAATCGGCTCGCCCTGATGGTAGTGCTCGCGATGATTCTGCTCGCGATACGGAATGATCGCTTCCGCCTCGCGGAACTTGTTGAGCATGACCACCAGCTTTCCGCGCTCGATCTGCTGCACCTCACCGGAGAGCAGATCGCCGACGCGCGTCGCGAACTCGTCGCGGATGCGCGTGCGCTCGCGCTCGCGAACGCGCTGGATGATGCGCTGCTTCGCGGCCTGAATGGCGGTGCGCCCGAAGTCGGCGAAGTCCACCGGATCCTCGAGCATGTCCCCGACCTCGAAGCCCTCGTCATAGATGCGTGCATCCTCGACGGAGATCTCGCGGCTCGGGTCCGTCACCTCGGACACGACGCTCCGCAGCCGCGTGATCTTGATCGCGCCGCGGCCCTCGTCGATCTCGACCTCGGCCTGCACGGTCGGCCCGTACCGCTTTGCCATGGCGGCGAGAAAGCCGTCCTGCAGCAGCAGATGCAGCTCGCTTCGATCGAGCTGTTTCGTGTTCGTGAGCTCTTTGATCGCGCTCAACATGTCGATAGAGCTGACCATCTCGGACTCCCTTCGCTTACCATGTGAACGCCAGCCGAGCGTCCTTGACGTCGGTCAGCGCGATACGCTGCTCCGTTCCCTGTGCGGTGCGGACTACGATGCGCTCCGCTCCGTCCGATCCTTCCACGCCGAGGATCTCGACTTCGGCGCGACCCTGGAGCATCGGGCTGAGTACGCTTGCCCGTTGTCCCACGAATCGGCGCCAGTCCGCCGCTCGATGCAGCGGCCGCTCGATCCCCGGCGATGACACTTCCAACACGTATTCCGGACCCACTGTTTTTTCGGTCTCGAGCCTCGCTTCGACTGCGCGAGACACGAGACTGCAATCACTCACGGTAACCGGCGCGCCGTCACGCCTGTCGATTCGGAGCTGCAATGTGGGGCGAGCGCGACTGCCTCCGGCACGCAATTCCACCAAATCGTAGTCCAAACGTGCAAGCTCTTCTGTTACAACGCGTTCGAGCGCTTCGTTCACGTCAATTCGCAAGCGACAAAAAATAAAAAATGTGGGGCAACCTCCCCCACATCCGGCCCCGTCGCACATGCGGCTGGGCAACCGATATGCAATCTAGACTTGAAGTTAGGGAGAGTCAACCCGAGGCGTCTCGGTGCGCGCCACGATCACGCCCACCTGCCGTCCCGCATCGCCGGCGCGATGAGAAAAGAAGCGTGCGTTGTCGCATCGCGTGCACCGGGTGCTCGTCGTGATCGCGTGCACACCAGCGTTTCGCGCGTGCTCCGCGATGAGGGCGCGGAGATCTATTCTCTGCGGACCGCTCGCGGCCGCGCCGGTGAGTGCCATCGCAACATCGGCGCTCACCTCGTAGCACGCACCGCAGATCGCCGGACCCAGGTGCATGCGAAGATCGCCGGCCGCGAGGCCCTGGCGACTGAACGCCGCGAGCGCACGCTCCACGATGCGCGCCGCCGTGCCGCGCCATCCCGAGTGCAGCAGCGCCACAGCGCCCTCCGGATGCGCCAGGAATATCGGCACGCAGTCGGCGATCGTGACCGCCATCGCCGTGCCCCGTCGAGGCGCGAAGTGTCCGTCCGCCTCGTTCACTCGAAGCCACCCCTCCCACGCGCCCTCGTGCTCCACCACGCGCGTGCCGTGCACCTGCTGGGACGTCGCGAAGCGCGCGGCCGACGCAGGCATCGCGTGCTGCAGCGACGCGCGCAGCGCGTCCCAGCGTGCCATCACCGAGCGCACGGGCTCGTCCGAGTGCGTCCCGAAGCTCCCCGACTCGCGAGTGGTCGTGAACGCCGTGATGCCGAAGGACTCGAAATCCGGGATGATCTCGCGATCGCGTGCCGCGGGCGCGGCGCTGATGTCGGGCGTCAGCCGCGCCGGTCCTCCACACGCGTGATCCGCGCGCCCAGGGCGCGCAGCCGCTCGTCTATGCGCTCGTAACCGCGCTCGATCTGTCCGACGTTGTTGATCGTGCTCGTGCCGGTGGCGCACAGCGCCGCGAGCAGCATCGCCATTCCCGCACGAATGTCGGGCGATTCGAGCGTGCTCCCGCGCAGCGGCGACGGCCCAGCCACGAGTGCCCGGTGCGGATCGCAGAGCACGATGCGCGCGCCCATGCCGATCAGCTTATCGACGAAGAACATGCGCGACTCGAACATCTTCTCGTGCATGAGAATCAGGCCTTCGCACTGCGTGGCGGTGACGATCGCGATCGACATGAGGTCGGCCGGAAACGCAGGCCACGGCTGATCCTCGAGCTTGGGCACGTGGCCGCCGAGATCCGTCTGGATCCTGCGACTCTGCTTTGCCGAGACGAGAAGATCGTCGCCGATCACCGTGCACTCGATGCCGAGGCGCTCGAAGCCCATGCGCGTGGAGCGCAGATGCTCGACGCCGGCCGCGACGATGCGGAGCTCCGAATGCGTCACGGCCGCCAGTCCGATGAAGGAGCCGACCTCGATGTGATCGGGGCCAATGCGGTGTGTCGCACCGTGCAGTGACCTGGTGCCGTGGATGGTGATCGTGTTCGTGCCGATCCCCTCGATCGACGCTCCCATCGCGATCAGAAAATGCGCGAGGTCCTGCACGTGCGGCTCGCTCGCGGCGTTGCGCAGCGTGGTCGTGCCCGAGGCCAGGCTGGCCGCCATGAGCGCGTTCTCCGTTCCCGTGACACTCGGCTCGTCGAGAAAGACGTCGGCGCCGCGCAGCCCCTTCGTGCTCAGCACGTACTCCTCGCCAAGCTCCACGATCGTGCCGAGCTGCTCGAGCGCGAGAAAGTGCGTGTCGACGCGGCGGCGTCCGATGACGTCACCACCCGGCGGCGGAAGCGTCACGCCGCCGCAGCGCGCGAGGAGCGGACCGGCGAGCAGGATCGATGCTCGGATGCGCGCGCACAGCACGGGATCCAGCGCGCTCGGCTGCACGACGCTGGCTTCGATGACGAGCGTATTGCGCGCCGTCCACTCAGCCGAGACGCCGAGCGAGTGCATGAGCTCGACCAGCGTTTCGCAGTCGCGAATACGTGGTACGTTTTCCAGGGTGACCTTCTGATCGGTCAGGAGCGTTGCGGCAATGATCGGCAGCGCGGCGTTCTTGTTTCCCGACGGATGGATCGAGCCGGCGAGCGTGCTTCCACCTTCGACGATGTAGCGTAGCGGAGCGGCCAAGGGAGATGGGTAGGGGGTCAGGCGGTGCAGACACGGGAGGGTGCGCTCGCGCGTGCGCGCACGAGCGGAAGAATGCCCCGGGCCGCGCCTTCAAGTCAAGGAATTCGCTTGACAAGGTGCTCGCGCACTTTCTATTGATGATGTTGGCACCACGATTGCACTTGCCCCCCTCACGAGCCGCGAGCGCATCGCGCGGGACGCGAGAACGTTGACCTCTCCGAACTTCGCGGACGGATGACCCTGATCGCTCAGATGGGCGCTCTGCTCTTGCAGAGTGCAACGACGGCCGGAAATACGGTCGCGACGCCGGTCGGCTCGGGGCCGAGCTGGTACGTGCTCTTCACGCAGATCACGACCGCCGCGTCGGTGGTCGTGTTTCTGGTGTTGATGTTGATCCTCATTCCGGCGCTCGTGAAGTTCCGGAAGACGGCGGAGAAGCTCGACGCCGTGCTCGATCACATCGAGCGGAATATCGAGCCCGTCTCGAAGCACGCGACGAGCATTGCGGACAACGTGGATTACATCTCGACCTCGATCCGCGCCGATGTGCAGGAGCTCCGACGCACGCTGCTCTCGGCGAACACGGGAATTCGCGACGCGATCGAGTCATCCGAGCGTCGGCTGCACGAGCTGGGGGCGGTGCTGCGTGTAGTGCAGGAGGAGGCGGAGCAGGCGTTCGTGTCCACGGCCTCGACGATCCGCGGCGTGCGCGCGGGCGCGGAGCGCTTCCGCGAGAACGGCCCGCGCCTGCCGCAGCGCGAGAGCCTGGATGATGTCGAGGACCTCGACGATCTGGATGAGGAGGACTTCGATGAAGACGAGGGACGGCTGGAAGCGTACCTCGAGATGGCAGCGATCGATGACGAAGACGAGGATGCACGCGAGAGCGGCATCGAAACGATCAATGACCTGGATGCGGCGGTAAATGCCGCGGAGGATATCACCAATGGCGACGACAATGGGTCCGCGCTCGGGCGGGCGAAGCCGCGCATCAAACGGACAAGACGGCACGACCGAGAGTGAGCGCGACCAATACGATCTATTGACGGCGGCGGTGCTCGGCCTCGTCGCCGGCGCAGGCATCGCGATGCTGTTTCGGGGACGACGCAAGCGCACCGCGGGCGCGCTCGCGCGCGAGGCCAGGGAAATGGCGGGCGCTGCTGTCGGTCGTGCCGGTCGTCGCGGAGTCAAGTGGGCCGCCAGCCGCTCGGAGAAAATGATGGACATGCTTCCAGTGGAGGATGTCGCCGAGTCGATCGGCGAGTACGTGAGAAACGCGCGCGAGGCGATCGACGAGACCGTGTCGCACGAGATGAACGATCTCCGCAAGGCCATCCGTCGCCACAGAAAACATCTGGGTATCTAATCGTTGTAACTTCGAGGATGCCCTCGCAGTCCAGCGATTCCCAACGATCGAAGAGCTCGCAGCGACGACGCCCGCGGCCGCGCGTCGCGATTCCATTCGCGCTTGCGGTGCTCGCGCTGTGCGTGCTTCCCTCGACGGCGTGGGCGTGGACTCCCGGCACGCACATCTTTCTTGGCGAAGCGGTGCTCGGCGCGCTCGTACAGCTGCCCAAGGCGATCGCGGAGCTCCTCGCCAACTATCCCGTGGAGTTTCTCTACGGCTCGATTGCCGCGGACACGAGCATTGCGAAGAAGTACGCGCCCGTGGGCCGACACTGTCACTCGTGGGCGGTGGGCCTCGAGATCTACGACAAGGCGCGCGATGACGCGCTGAAGAGCTTCGCGCTCGGCTATCTCGCCCATCTCGCCGCCGACACCGTCGCGCACAATTTCTTCGTGCCGCGTTACCTCATCATTGCGTCACGGACCACCGGTGTGGGACACAGCTACTGGGAGAGCCGCTTCGAGACGCATCTCGGTCAGGGATACAGCAGACGCGCGCGTGAGGTGATTCTCCGCGACCATTCGCGATCCGACGAGCATCTCGATCGCATCCTGAGTCCCACGATCTTCAGCACGCAGACCAACCGCCGATTGTTTCGCGGGATGGTGTACGTCACGGATACGGAATCGTGGCAGCGCATCTTTCAGCTCGCGGCCGAGAACAGCCGGTGGGATCTCACCGACCCCGACGTCGCACGCTACATGGAGCGCTCGTACGACTTCGTGATCGATTTTCTCAGGCGTGTGGATCGTTCCGAGCCGTATACGCTCGACCCTGCGGGCGATGAGGCGCTGCGACTCGCGAAGGAAGTGCGCCGCGATTCGCGCCGGGCGGGGATGGAGTTTCGATTGGCGGAAGAGGCGACGCGGCAGTTCGCGATGCCGGAATCGCGTCTGCGCTTCGCGGCCGAGCTCCGCTCTCCGCTCTACTCGCCCGCTGCTGCCCGCGCCGACAGGAGCTGATTCACCGCCTTGGGATCGGCGCGTCCCTTCGACGCCTTCATGACGAGTCCCACGAGCACCCCGAGCAGCTTCCTGTCGCCCGCGCGAAAACGAGCGGCGACATCCGGATTTTCGGCGAGCA
>DASXQD010000015.1:0-2504 GCA_036493195.1 Gemmatimonadaceae bacterium
CTTCTTCATGCCGATGATCGACCCATTGAGGAAGATGTTCTCGCGCCCGGTGAGGTCGGGATGAAACCCGGCGGTGACCTCGATGAGCGCTCCGATCCTTCCGTAGGTGGCATATGAGCCGAGCGTCGGGCGCAGCAGGCGCGTGAGAATCTTGAGCAGCGTCGACTTGCCGGCGCCATTGTGTCCGATGATTCCGAGTGCGTCCCCGCGCTGCACCTGGAAGGAGACATCACGCAGCGCCCAGAAGTCATCCTTCCCGAGCTCCGTCGCAGGCTGCGCGCCCTTCATCACTCGCCGCGCTGCCGCGGGGATCAGGTCACGAAGACTGTCGTGCCTCTCGCCGCGATGAAATTTCTTCCACACGGCGTCCATTCCGATCGCGACCTCAGACATCCTTCCTCATACGTACTCGGCGAACAGCGGCTGCAGCCGCCGAAACATCAGCGTCGACCCGAGCAGGATCGACACCGCGCAGACGGCCGAGTACACGAGCTCCCATGGATTCCAGATCTGGCGCTCCACTCCCTTCACCATCCCCATGATCGGGTGCAGCAGATCGCGACCATCGACGACCGCCAGGCGCAGCCCCTCGAGAATCCCGGTGAGCGGATTGATCGTGGCGAGCATCGCGCCACGAGGCCCGAGCATCGCCGGCTCGAAAAAGATCGGCGTGAAGAAAATTCCGAACATGAGCACGACCTGCACGATGTACTTGACGTCTCTGAAGAAGAGATTCGCGCAGCTGAGAAACATCGACACCCCCGTGGTGAAGGTCACGAGGAGAAAGAGCAGCAGCGGAATCCACACGAAGCTCGCATGCAGCCGAACGCCCAGGAACGGAAGAATGACGACGAGCGTCAGCAAGCCGATGGACGTGTCGAAGCCCTGCGCCGCGACGGATGAGAGTGGGAGCACCTCACGCGGAAAATAGATCTTCGTCACGAGATTGGAGTTTCCGATGAGACTGGCGGTGGCAAAGCCCAGCGCGCCGACGAAAAACGACCATCCCACGCCCTTGACGGCGATGTTCGCGATGTCTTTCGGGTGCAGCGCCTGCCCCGAGATTTGCGCCATGGCGAAGCGAATGATCAGTCCGGAGAGGACGATCAGGCACGGCATGAAGATGGCCCACGCGAAGCCCATCGCCGCCTGTTTGTAGCGCAGCTTGATGTCTCGTTTGGTGAGCTGCTCCAACAATTCACGATGCTGCCACACCTCGATCGAGGCGCCTTTCAAGTCAGCCAGCATTCCCTGCGATGGTTGAGGGCGTCGCGAGGCCCGGAAGGGCTCGGAGCGGATGTTCGGGCGCGTTACGTGGGGGAAATATACCGCCTGCCTCCTTACGCACGAAAAGTACCCGGCGCGGTGACTGCGTCAGCGATGCGCTTCCCCTCCGGGCGCAAGGCTGCGTCGCACGCTCGCGAGCAGGTCGAGAGTGCCGGCGCGCGGTACGAAGGCCTTGAGATATCCGAGCGCTGCGGCGGACGTCGCCCGCGAGCGCCAGCTCTCGAGAAACCACTTCCGGGCGTGTTGTCCGCGACCCGCACACCATTGCGCATACGCAACGTGAAACTGCAGCTCGCTGATGTTCCGTTCGGCCGCCTGGACTTCGGTCACGGAGAGCGCGGACGCGAGACGTTGCAGGTGCTTTCGACGAACGGCCACGCCATCCATGCGCGTCTCGAGCGGCTGGCTCGCAGTGAGGCTCTCGGAGTGCTTGCGCATGATCACCTGGACCTCGTTCACGAATACGAAGCGGGTGTGATCCGCCCAGCGCATCCAGAGATCGAGATCCTCGAAGCAGACGAGCGTCTCATCGAACCATGTCTCCTCGGCTGCGAGAAGCTCGCGGGAGAACATCACGGTGGATGTGACGATCGCTACATACGTGAGCAGAAACGCGCCGAATGATCGCGAGCAGAGATACTCATCGTCCGTGACGTGCTCCAGGTACGGTGCTGCTCGTTCCAGAAAGCCGGCGAGCGCGAGTGTGCCTGCGGGCGCAAGCGTGCCCGTGTCCGCGTAGAAGCGCTGCACGTCGGCGAAGGCGAAGGCTGATCCGCTGCGCTCCATCGCGCGCACCCCCTTTTCCAATCGAGTGGGGATGCACGTATCATCGGCATCGAGCAGCGCGATGTACTTCCCTCGCGCCACGCGGAGTCCGGCATTGCGTGCGCTCGCGGGGCGTCCCGAAGGCCTGTCGTGTGTGAGCACGCGCACGCGTGGATCGTTCGCCGCATGCAGGTGTGCGACACCGGCAGTGTCGTCGCTCGATCCATCGTCGATCACGATGATCTCGAGATCGCGCACCGTCTGCGCACGCAACGAATCGAGCGCGGCCCCGAGATATGCGGCCGCGTTGAACGCGGGAACGATCACCGAGACGAGCGGATCTGATCGAGGCGATCGACTCGAGTCGACTGGCTCGCTCATGATTTCAAGTTTGTGCCACCGGATGCCGCGGTTCTCGCGGAACGTGCGATCCGCAGCACCGCGCGACACAT
>DASXQD010000016.1:0-6707 GCA_036493195.1 Gemmatimonadaceae bacterium
CGGGTTGTAGTCGGGCGTCTCCGCGAAGATGGCTTGACCCTGCACCCAATCCGAGAGCTGCGGCAGGCGCCCGATGCGGCGTGAATAGAAGAGGCTGAGACCGGACGTGTTGCTGCAGAAGTTGCAATTCATGCCGCCAAAGCTGAACGCGCTCGACCCGGCGATGAAGAACGGGCGCTTCTCGTCGTAGAACGTCTCGAACGGCGAGAGATTGAGCGTCGCGGGATCGACTTCCACCTGGCCGAAATCCGGATAGAACGTGGCGTCGAGCGTGAGATTCGACGTCAACAAGTATTTCAGATCGCCGCCCGCGCGAATGCGCGTGTCGTGGCTTCCGTGAAAGGGATCGTTCGCGTCCGCTTGCTGCGTCTGCTCGCCCGTGAGAACATAGGGTAGTAGCTCGAACTGCCGCGGGCGCTCGCCGATACGGATGCCCTCCACCGTTCCGAAGTACGCCGGCCCGCCCGGGTCGTTGCGCTTCCAGAACGACCACATGTCGCGCTCGTTCAACCTGTCCTCGTAGCGCCAGATCTGCATCCCCCAGAGCTGCACCGAGTCGCGCGAGAACCGGAGCTGCGAATACGGAATGCGCATCTCCGCGGTCCATCCCTTCGAATCGATCTTCGTCGCCGCCGTCCAGATCGGATCCCACCCCTGGTCGCCGTTGAGCTGATCACCGCGCACTCCCGCGGGATTCACCTCGAACAGCGCTTCGTCGCGATGATTGTGATACGGATCGAGCATCACGACCAGTTTGTCGGTCGTGAGCGAATTGAAGGATCCGTTGTTGCCATTCGCATCGAGGAGCTGATCGCGGCGCGCGAGCGGCGCACGAACGCCCTGCGCGCCACCCGGCTCGAACATGCGCGCACCTATGTAGATCGCCTCATCATCGTACAGCAGGCGAATCTCCGTCGGCACCGACGCCGGCGCGCCCTCGGTCGGCTGATACTGCCGCAGCGCCGTGATCGGCGTCGCGGCGCGCCACGCCGAGTCGTCGAGGCTGCCATCGATCTCGATGTTGCCGACGCGACGCGCGGCGCGCGCGATCGGCGCCACCGGCGCGGTCGCGCGCACGCTGTCGGAGCGTTGTGCACGCGCGGGGACGCAAACAATGGCGCTCGCGAGGAGCGTTGCAGTTAGCTCGAGTCGCATATTTGCATCTACGAGAGGGAGCACGATGCGGTTTCGCCGATTGTGGCATTGCGCGTCAATCGTCGATTTCCGGACGCAATCGGTCGCGTGATTGGATGCGCTCGCACGCAGAATCGTTTGAAGCGCCTTACCCGTGTTCGCTCGCGCGCTGGCCAAGCGAGCGTCCAGGCGCTTTATTCGACCTCACGCCGAAGGTCTTCCCCACTCGGAGCCCGCATGACTCATCGTCGCGAGTTTCTCCGTTTCCTCGCTGGCAGTCCTGTGCTTGCCGCCGTCGGGCTCAACGGCCGCCTCCTCAGCGATCTCGCGTCGGTCTCTCCCCGGCGAGCCTCGACTGCGCTGTCGCTCGTTCAACAGGGACTTCAAAGCGCACCGCTCATACGAGCTCCCGGTGAAGCCCTCGACGTGTTCGACTTCGAGCCGGTCGCCAAGCGGAACATTCCCGTCGCACACTGGGCGTATCTCGCCTCGGGCACCGACGACGACAGCACCATCCGCGCAAATCGCGAGGGCTTCGATCGCTGGGCACTCAGGCCTCGGCGATTGATCGACGTTCACAAGATCGACGCAGGCGTCTCCCTATTCGGTACGCGCTACCCGACGCCGATCGTCATCAACCCGGTCGGCAGCCAGAAGGCGTTTCATCCGCTGGGCGAGATCGCCGTCGCGCGCGCGGCGAAGGCGAAGGACCATCTGCAAGTCCTGTCGACTGTGGCAACGACATCCATCGAGGATGCGATAGCCGCTCGAGGCGCAACGGTCTGGTTTCAGCTCTACCATCAACCCGACTGGGCGAGAACGAAGCAGATCGTGGAGCGCGCCGAGCGGGCGGGTAGCGCGGCGGTGGTCTACACCGTCGACCTGAACAGCGGAAGCAATCGCGAGACGATGATTCGTGGTGGTCGCCTCGACAAGCGCACCTGCAGCACCTGTCACCTCGGCGGAGCTCCGCTTCCCGGAATCAAGGGCGGCAGCTTCGGCGACAATCGACGAAAGCCGAATCTCAACGGGTATCCGACTCTGCCACCGATACTCGAGGTTGGAACACCGTCGTGGGAATTCGTCGACCGACTCAAGGCATCGACGAAGATGAAGGTGCTGATCAAGGGCATCGTGACACGCGAGGATGCGAAGATCGCGCTGCAACACGGGGTGGACGGATTGTTCGTTTCGAATCACGGCGGTCGCGCGGAAAATTCCCTTCGCGCCACGATTGCGTGTCTTCCTGAAGTGGTCGCGGGTGTTGGCCACAAAATTTCGGTCATCTGCGACGGCGGATTTCGTCGCGGCACGGACATCTTCAAGGCAATGGCGCTGGGCGCAGCGTCGATCGGTATCGGACGACCGTACATCTGGGGGCTCGGCGCCTTCGGCCAGGAGGGCGTCGAGACGGTGCTCACGTTGCTGCGCGCCGAGCTGGAGATGGTGATGAAGCAAATGGGCACGACCTCAATGGCCGCGATCACTTCGAGCTACATAGCTCCACGCTGAAGCAGCGCGTGGGCATCTCGCGCCTTTGCGGTCATCGTGGGCACCATGCGCAGCCGCTGAACGGCGCGTATACTAGCACTCGTCCATCCTTCACCCTGTGCCGATGACCGACCTAGCCGTCGCCCCACCCGAACGCACTCGCCCCACCGGCCGCACGTTCTTCGGCGAGCCGATCGGCCTCGCGTATCTGTCGTTCACCGAAGCGTGGGAGCGGTTCTCCTACTATGGTATGACCGCGCTCCTCGTGCTCTACATGAGCCAGGCGCTCTTCATGCCCGGTCACGTCGAGCACATCGCGGGCTTCGCCTCGCTGCGGCACGCGCTGGAGTCGGTGTTCGGGCCGATGAGCACACTCGCTCTCGCGTCGCAGGTCTACGGGCTGTACACCGGCTTCGTGTATTTCACGCCGGTGTTCGGCGGGCTGATCGCCGATCGCCTCATCGGCCGCAAGGTCGCGGTGGCGATAGGCGCGGTGCTCATGAGCGCCGGCCACATCGCGATGGCATTCGATGCATCCTTCCTCCTCGCGCTCCTGTTGCTCATCACCGGCTGCGGGCTGCTCAAGGGGAATATCTCGAGTCAGGTTGGCGCGCTGTACGCCGAGGATGATGCGAACGGCCGCACGCGCGGATTCTCGATCTTCTCCATGGGCATCAACGTCGGCGCGGTCGCCGGCCCGCTCGTGTGCGGGATACTCGCGCAGCGATACGGCTGGCACGTGGGGTTCGGACTCGCGGGCGTGCTGATGCTCATCGGCCTCGCAACATATCTCGCCGGCTATCACACGCTCGTGGAGCCGCCGCCGAGTGCGGTGCGCGCGGAGGCGCGTGCGACCGATGGGCGCTCCAACTGGCGCATCATCGCCATCCTCATCGCCGTAATGGCGCTGACGATCTTCCACTCGATCGCCTACTACGAGAACTCCAACATCGGCCTCGTCTGGATCAACCAGCACGTGGATCTCAACCTGTTCGGCTTCCAGGTTCCGGTGCCGTGGTTCAACTCCATCGATCCGTTCGTCAGCATCATCTTCGTGCCCATTCTGATCGCGCTGTGGAAGTGGCAGGATGCGCACGGCGGTGAGCCGCGAGAGATCATCAAGATCTCCACCGGCGCCTTCATGGCGAGCGCGGCGAATCTCTTGTTGTTCATTGGCAGCAGCACGAGCAGCGGTCGCGTGTCCGTGATCTACCCGATCATGTACGATTTCCTCCTCGGCGTCGCCTTCCTTTATTACTGGCCGACGCTGCTGGCGCTCGTCTCGCGCGCCGCACCGCCGGGTCTCAAGGCGACGCTGATGGGTGTGGTTTTCCTGACGCTCTTCATCTCGAATATTTTCGTCGGCTGGATTGGCGGCATGTACGAGCACGTGGGCCCATCGACGTTCTGGTTGATCGAGGCGTCTATCGCCGCCACGGGCGGAGTGCTCGCGCTGCTCCTCAACAAGCCGCTGAGCCGCCGACTCGAGAGCTGATACTGCCGCCTGCCACGAGCGAGCCTGCGATTCGGGTCAGACGCGCCGTCCGAGCCGACGTCCCGGCGTTGCTCGAGCTCATGCAACGCCTGGCGGAATTCGAGCACTACGACGCCGACTTTGCCGTGACCACGGAGACATTGCTCGCGCAGGGTTTCGATCGTGAGCCGCCCGATTTTTACGCGCTGGTTGCGGACGCACCGCTTGCGGCCAGCGGGCTATTGGGTATGCTCGTGTACTACATCCTCCCGTTCACCTTTCGCGCGCGTCCAACGCTGTTCATCAAGGAGCTCTACGTCAGCGACACCGGTCGCGGACGCGGAATCGGCGAAACGCTGATGCGAGCGGCGGCAAAGGAGGCGGTCGCGCACGGCTGCGCAACGATCAAATGGCAAGTCGCGGAGTGGAATACACGCGCGCGAGCGTTTTACGAGCGGCTCGGTGCCGCGGCCGATCCCGTCTGGGTGGATTACGCGCTGAGCGAGACGGCGCTTCGCAAGCTGGCGGACGAATCGTAGAGCTGAATGGTCAGTAGATAGTTCGCAGGTCCTATCTCATCAACCGAGCCGGTAATGACGACGACATCTCTCCAGTTCGCGCTCGATCGCGGCGAACGTCAGCTATGGGCGGGCGTTCCGCGACAGGGAATCGCTTTTCGCGGAGCCGATGTGTACATGATTCCATTCAGTCTGCTCTGGGGTGGATTCGCAGTATTCTGGGAGGCGACGGTCGCGAGGACCGACGCGCCCGGATTCTTCGTGCTCTGGGGAATTCCGTTCGTCCTCGTGGGCCTCTACATCACGGTGGGACGCTTCTTCATCGATGCTCGCAGACGCGCACGCACGACGTACGCCGTCACGTCCGATCGCGTGATCATCAATTCCGGAATCTTTGCGCCGACGACCAAGTCGCTCAACGTGCGCACGATCGCTGATGTCACGCTGCAGGAGCGGCCCAACGGAACGGGCACGATAACCTTCGGCGCCGCGAACCCGCTCGCTGCGTTTTATGCTGGCACCTCGTGGCCGGGAGTTCCGCAAACGCCGAGTTTCGAGATGATCCCCGACGCACGCCGTGTCTACAACATCATCCGCGAGGCGCAGATGGCGCCGGCGCGCGCCGTCAATCTCTGATCGGCAACTCGACCGCGGCTCGCACGCCTCCTTCCCCGATCAAACGGACTCCCAATGAGAAAAACTCTCCTCGTGCTCGCCGCATGCACGCTCGGCTTCTCATCGCCTGCGGTCGCGCAGCAGGCCGAGGTCATGTCCGTCATCACTCGTGCGGTCGATGCGTTCAACAAGGGCGACACGAAGACTTTCGCGAGCACGTGCGCCGCCGAGACATCGATCATTGACGAGTTCCCGCCCCACGAGTGGCACGGCGCGGGCGCCTGCGAACGGTGGATGAGCGACTACGACACCAATGCGAAGCAGAACGGCATCACCGACGGCGTCGTCACGCTGGGCAAGCCATCGCACGTCGATGTCACGGGTGATCGCGCGTACGTCGTCATCCCCTCCACGTACAAGTGGAAGCTGAAAGGCGTCCCTACGCGCGAGGACGGCTCGGCGTTCACCTTCGCGCTTCACAAGGAGGCGACCGGATGGAAGTTCGCCGGATGGTCGTGGGCCAAGAAATAGCAGCGGAACTTCGATCCCCGCTATGAGGCCGCCTTTGCGAGCGCCTTGATCGCAGCCGACATCGCCCGCACCCGCTCCGGATCCTTCGCCACCTTCACATCCCGATCCACCTGCGTCGCCAGCGCGCTGAGCGACTTGCTCCGCGCGCTCCCGCTCTCATTCTCTGCAGCGTCGAGCGCGCCCGCGATCGTCGTCGTCCGCTGCTCCGCCAATCCCTTCCCGCGCACCAGCTGGTCGAGGTACGCGCGCACCACGACGAACGCCGGCGGCCACACGATCTTCGGCTGGCTCTGCGGATTGTAGTCCTCCATGTGCACCAGCTTCGCCGCCTCGAGCTCGTTCTTCGAGAACGCATCGCCGGGCGTCAGCTCGAGCACATCGAACCCGCGGTCGAGCTCCGATGAGTAGATGTAGCCATTCCAGTAATACGCGCCCCACGAGCCGCCGAGCGTGTGGCGCATGATCTCCTCTTCCGGATCCGCAGCCGCGGTGTCCTGAGCGCTGGGCGGATCGATCGGTCCGCGATCGAAGTACGCGAGCTCGCGCGGATGATCGGGATCGGTGAACTCCATCACGCTGATCCCGCCCTGATACCATCCCTGCACCATGATGTCGCGCCCGGGGATCGGCACGAGCCCGCCGTTGTGCGAGACGCAGTTCTCCTGTGCCGACTGCGCCGTCGGAATCTTGTAGTATGCGTGCTGCGTGTACTTTCGCTTCGAGTCGATCGTGAGGATGGTGTTGCCGCCCATCTCCATCATCGACGTGGCCTGGCACATCGGCCCGACGCCGCCGCCCCATTCGTCCGTGAACACGACCTTCCTGCCGTCGTTGCTGAACACCGCCGTGTGCCAGAGGGAGAAGTTCGTGTCGGCCCTGGCGTCGAGACGCACTGGCTTGAGCGGATTCGAGATGTCCACCAGCAATCCGTAGCTCGCGCACGC
>DASXQD010000017.1:0-3774 GCA_036493195.1 Gemmatimonadaceae bacterium
GGCAGAACATCCTGAACGCGCGCGTCGCGAAGTCATTGCGCATCGGCCCGGGCGGACGCGACGTGGAGCTCATCGCGGATGTGTTCAACGTGCGGAATCTGGTGCACGGACGCTGGGGGCTCATTCGCGAGACGGGCACGCTGTCGGGCGCGGGCACGGAGGATGTCGCGTTGCTGCGGTTGCGCGGCACCGACCCGGCGAACGGGCGCAATGCGTACGATGTCACGCTGCCGGGCACGCAGGTGGTGAACGTCGATGCGTCGCGGTGGCGGATGCAGCTGGGAGCGCGGCTGGCGTTCTAGAGGGGGATGGGCCTCCCCATCGGCATGGCTAGCGAGAAGACTTTTTCTTTCTAGGCTTCGAGCGCCTTGTCTTGTCCCGCTTGGGCGCAAGCAGGAGCCGAAAGTGCTGTCGCAGTTGGGTAACCGTACGATCGAACGGCTCGACCGACCCGTAGGAGCGTGAGAGCATCACTCCGCCTTCCATGATCGCGAGCACGTAGGTCGCGAGTGCGTCGAGATCCGTGTCGCGCGGGAGCCGCGGCTTCAGCTCCTCGATGCACTCGCGTACCGCGCCGATCCATCCCTGGAAGTTCTTCGCGATGAGCGCGTGCGCGGGACGATTCTCGGGATCGATCTCGAGGGCGAGTCGGCCGAGGGGACATCCGTATTTGGAGTCGGTGAGGAGGATGCGCTCGCGATAGCCGGCCAGAATGGCGAAGATGCGCTCGACCGGATCGTTGGTTCTCGCGAAGGCCGGGTCGACGATCATGGGCCGGAGTGCGAAGAGGTAGCCCTCGAGCACCTCGCGGAGCAGGGCTTCCTTGCTCTCGAAGAAGTGGTAGAAGCTGCCGGAGTTGACCTTGGCGTGGTCGAGGAGATCGGCCATGCTCGTGCCGGCGTATCCGCGCTCCCAGAAGAGGTAGCGGGCGGAGTCGATCAGGCGGTCGCGGGTGGGGACGGGTTGAGGCATCCGGGAAGAAAGTTGTTGACAGGACAATATAAACTCATTTACTTGAACGATCAACCAAGTCCATCGAGGCCTTCAGATGCGCTCCATTTTCGCGGTAGCAGCAGTAGCGGTGACGGCGACAGTAGCGGCACAGCAGCTCTCGAGACCAGGAGCGGCCCAGGCAGCAGTGATCGCCGGCATGCCGGAAAAGATGCTCCGCGTCGAGATCACGGTGCCGGCGCCCAGGGCCGAGGTGTGGAAGGCGTTCGCGACGAGTGAGGGGCTGAGCACCTGGCTCGCGCCCAACTCGAACGTGGAGCTAAAGCCCGGAGGCGAGTGGATGGTGCACTTCCCCGGCGGCAGCACGGGCGGCGGCAACATCGTGAGCTTCGTTCCCCAGAAAGAGATCGTCATCTCGGCGCTCGCGCCCGACCAGTTCCCCACCGTGCGGGCGCAGCGCACCACCGCGCGCTTCGAGCTCGAGGATCATGGCAAGGGCACGCTCGTGCGGCTCACGCAGACTGGCTGGAAGGACGGCGACGAATGGGATCGCGCGTACGAGTATCTCACCGCGGGCAACGCGCAGCTGCTCGCCACGCTGCACCGCCGTTTCGTGAGCGGTCCGATCGACTGGTCGAAGCTCTCCGACAATCACTGAGGAACGATTCGTATGAACATGAGCACCCTCAACGTGTGGGCGATTCTCGTTGCCGCCATCGTGGCCTTCGTCCTCGGCGCCGTTTGGTTCTCACCGGCGCTCTTCGGGAAGGCATGGAGGAAAGCGAATGGCTTCGGGCCAAACGAGCCGCCCAAGGCCAATGCGCAGATGCTCATTCTCGCCTTCGTGCTGACGCTCGTCATGTCGGCGAATCTCGCAATGTTCCTGAACGATCCGAAGACGACGCTCGCGTGGGGCGCCACGGCGGGCTTCCTCGCCGGATTCGGATGGATCGTGATGGGGATGGGCATCGTCTCGATTTTCGAGCGCCGGCCGCTGTCGTACGTGCTCGTGAACGGCGGCTTTCTGACGGTGGTGCTGGTGGTGATGGGCGCGATTCTTGGCGGCTGGCGATAGGGGGCGACGGCTACGCGCTGGTCGTGTCGTGGATTTGCCTGCAAATGGACTGGGAACGAAGAGACGTGACACCGGCGCCCGCCGCACGGATGTCTACGTAGCGCAGCTCATCGCGAGCTTCCGAGCATGAGTCAACACAGATGCACCGCCATCGCCTTGAACGACGCCCACACCTCGCTTCCCTCGCGCAGCTCGAGCTCCTGCGCCGAGCGTGTCGTCAGCGCCGCGACGATCGGCACGCGCGGAGCAATCACGCCCGCCGCGCCGCTCGACACATCCACCGTTACGCGCGTCAGCGCTCCCGTCGTCGATACCTCGCTCACCACGCCCTCGAACTGATTTCGGGCGGAGCTCGACTGTGGCACCGCCGAAACCAGCACCTCTTCCGCGCGAATGACCGCATGCCCGGCACCCGGCGGCGCGTCGCCAATGGTGTAGAGCGTCAATCCTCCGGAGACGAACTCGATCGCGTGGTGTCCGCCGGCCAGCAGCGCCTCCGCGCCATCGACGAAATCGGGCGCCGCATCGCCCAGATACCGCACCTCTCCGGCGTACACGTTCTCCGCGCCCAGAAATTCCGCGATGTACGGGGACGCCGGCTCGCGAAACAATCGCTCGGGAGGCCCGTGCTGCAGCACGCGCCCCTGATCAATCAGGATCGCGACGTCGCCGAGCAGCCCGGCCTCGGTGAAATCGTGGGTCACCTGCAGCACGGTGATCCCCTGCTCGCGCGCGATCGCGCGCACGGTACGCCGCACGAGCATTCGCCGTCGTGGATCCAGCGCGCTGAACGGCTCGTCGAGCAGCAGCACCTTGGGCCTGGGCGCCAGCGCGCGCGCGATCGCGACCAGCTGCCGCTCGCCCCCCGAAAGTCCCCGCACCGCGCGTGCATACAGGTCGCTCGCGCCAATGCGCTCCGCGATCGAATCAGCGTAGGCCACATCCGTCGCGCCGTACCGCACGTTCTCCTGCACGGTCAGATGCGGAAACAAATAGCCGTGCTGGTACACGATCCCCGTATGCCGCTTCTCGGGCGACACCCCGGTCATGTCCTCCCCGCTCAGCGCCAACGTGCCGCCGCGCAGCGGGATGATCCCCGCAATCGCCTCCAGCAGCGTCGTTTTCCCCGATCCCGCAGGGCCGATCACCACGCCGTACTTTCCCTCGGGCACCACGAAGCTCACGTCGCGCAGCTCGAACTCGCCCACGCGCGCGCTGAGCCCCCGCGCATCGATCACTGGAGCATCAGCGCGCCACTCCGCGAACCGCGCAACGCACGCAGCGCGAACAGCGGCACGAACGCGAGCAGCGCGAGCACCGCCGCCACCGGCAGCGCCTCGTCCAGCCCGAAGCTCGTGAAGCGGTCGTAGCTCAACACGCTCACGACCTTCGGATTGTACGCGAGGATCACGATCGCACCGAACTCGCTCACGGCGCGCGCCCACGCCACCACGCCCGCCGCGATGATCCCGCGCGCACTGAGCGGCAGCGTCACGCGCCGGAACGCGCGCCACGCGGGATCGCCGAGCGATCGCGCCACCGACTCATAACGCGTGTCCACGCGCGCGAACGCCTCGCGCGTCGCGCTCACGTACAAGGGCGCACTCACGAACAGCATCGCGCACACGATCCCGAGCGGGGAGCCCACCACGCGGATGCCGAGGTCGAGCAGCGTCCCGCCAACGAGTGTTTGTCGCCCGAGCACCAGGAGCAACGCAATGCCCGCCACCGGATGCGGAATCAACAAC
>DASXQD010000018.1:0-16227 GCA_036493195.1 Gemmatimonadaceae bacterium
TCGACGATCTCCAGCGCGTCACCTCGCAGGACCCGGAGATCGTGGATGCCAGAACGATCCATCAGGGGATCGAGGTCGTGAACAAGAAGCTCATGAAGGCGCTCTCGGCCGCCGGGCTCGAGCTGATCGATCCCGTCGACCAGACCTTCGATCCGGCGCTGCACGAGGCCGTGTCCACCGAGCCGGCGTTGTCGCGCGAGGACGATCATCTGGTGTCGCGCGTGTTCCAGCAGGGATATCTCTACAACGGTCAGCTGCTGCGGCCGGCGCGCGTGGTCGTGAAGCAGTGGAACGGATGACGAGGCACTAACCCGAATGGCCCAAAGCAAGGACTACTATCAGGTCCTCGGGGTGCCCGCGTCCGCCACGCAGGACGAGATCAAGAAGGCGTACCGCCGTCTCGCCAAGAAGAATCATCCCGACGCAAACAAGAGCGATCCGAAGGCTGCCGACCGTTTCAAGGAGATCTCGGAGGCGAACAACGTCCTGAGCGATCCCGACAAGCGAAAGCAGTACGACGAGATGCGCCGCCTGGGCGCGTTCGGCGGATTCGGCGGCGAGCGCCAGCATCGCGGCGGTCGCCCGAGCTATTCCACGGGCGGAGGTCCCGGTCCGGGGCCTGGGCCGCGCATGGAGGACTTCGACATAGGCGGTCTGGGCGGCCTCGGTGATCTGTTCTCGTCCATGTTCGGCGGCGGGACGGGGCAGCGCGGGGCCCAGCGCCCCATGGGACCGCGAAAGGGCGAGAGCGTGGAGGTCGTGGTGCCCGTCTCGTTCCGCACAGCGGCGCTGGGCGGCAAGGTGCCGGTGGAGCTCGAGGTGAACGAGGAATGCGCCACGTGCAAGGGCAGCGGCGGAGCGCCCGGCGCGAAATGGAGCAAGTGTCCCGAATGCGATGGACGCGGCGTGATCTCGTTCGGGCAGGGCGGATTCGCGGTGAACCGGCCGTGTCCGATGTGTCTGGGCAAGGGGCAGGTTCCATCGAAACCGTGCCCCACCTGCAAGGGCTCGGGAGAAGTGCGCACGCGTAAGACCGTGAACATCACGGTACCCGCGGGCACAGAGACGGGCACCCGCGTGCGCCTCGCGGGACAAGGCGGTCGCGGCGATGATGGCGGACCTCCGGGCGATCTGATCATCAACTTCGAGGTGCAGCCCGACCGCTTCTTCACGCGCGAAGGACTCGACGTGATCGCGAAGGTGCCACTCAACATCGCGCAGGCGACGCTCGGCTCCAGAGTGAGCGTGCGCACGCTCAGCGGAAAAAAGGTGACGATCCGGATTCCGCAGGGCACGCCGCCCGGCAAACGGTTTCGCGTGCCCGGTCAGGGCATTGAGAAGAACGGCACGAAGGGCGATATGATTGTGGAGGCGAACGTCACCGTGCCCGAGAAGCTCACGCCGGAGCAGGAGCAGATGATGAAGGAGTTCGCGGCTTCGGGTGACCTGAAGTACTGATGGCGTGCTAGCGTGAGCCGGTTCACCTCCGCGTCGCACGCGCCGGATTCCCTCGGCGCGCAGGAACGCGCGCTGAGGCTGCACGAGGAGTCGGCGCGAAATCCGGGAATGCCGCTCCGTACGGACGTGATTCCCTTCATCCGCGTGAATCGCAGTGCGGTGGAGCGTCGCGCGGCGACGATCCCGACGCGCCGCACGGTAAAGAAGGCGTACCAGGCAGCGTGGCTGCTGCGCGCGATCACCTGCATCGATCTCACCACGCTCTCCGGCGACGACACGCCGGGCACGGTGGAGCGGCTCTGCGCCAAGGCGCGACGACCGCTGCGCGAGGATCTCGTCCAAGCGCTCGGCGTGAGCGCGCTCGACATCAAGGTCGGAGCCGTGTGCGTCTATCACACATTCGTGCCCACGGCGGTGCGCGCGCTCGAAGGGTCGGGCATTCCGGTGGCGGCGGTCTCGACGGGTTTTCCGGCGGGACTGAGCCCGCTCGCGCAGCGCATCGACGAGATCCGCGCCTCCGTGAACGCGGGCGCGCGCGAGATCGACATCGTGATCACGCGCGCACACGTGCTTCTCGGCCGCTGGGATGCGCTCTACGATGAGGTGCGCGCCTTTCGCGAGGCGTGCGGCGATGCGCACATGAAGGCCATTCTTGCGACGGGCGAGCTGGCGACGCTGAGCAACGTGGCGCGCGCGAGCCAAGTCGCGATGATGGCCGGCGCCGATTTCATCAAGACGTCCACCGGAAAGGAATCCGCGAATGCGACGCTTCCGGTAGGGCTCGTGATGGCGCGCATGATTCGCGCGTACGATGCGGAGTCGGGCTACGCGGTGGGACTCAAGCCCGCGGGCGGCATTCGCAGCGCGAAGACGGCACTCGAGTGGCTGATCATGATCAAGGAGGAGCTCGGCGACCGCTGGCTCTCGCCGGCGCTCTTTCGTTTCGGCGCCAGCGGACTGCTCACGGACATCGAGCGACAGCTCGAGCACCACGTCACCGGGCGGTACTCGGCGGCGAACCGTCACCCCATGGTGTGAGCATGGCGACGATTACCGATCTGTGCACGAGCGCTGGGCTCGACTTCGGGCCCGCACCGGAGAGCGACGCGCCCGCGCGCGAGTGGCTCGCGAAGCATGAAGGTATGTTCGACCACTACATCGGCGGACGATGGATGGAGCCGAGCAGCGGCGAGCGATTCGACTCCGTCGATCCATCGACTGGCGCATCGCTCGGCCGTGTGGCACAGGGGAGCGCGGCGGACATTGATGCGGCGGTGAGCGCCGCGCGCGAGGCGTATCCGGGTTGGGCGAAGCTGTCTCCGCATGTGCGCGCGCGCCATCTGTACGCGCTCGCGCGCACGGTGCAGAAACACTCGCGCTTTCTCGCTGTGCTCGAGACACTCGATAATGGCAAGACGATTCGCGAGACGCGCGACATCGATGTGCCGCTCGTCGCGCGGCACTTCTACCATCATGCGGGATGGGCGCAGCTGCGCGATGCGGAGTTTCCCGGATACACGCCGGTGGGAGTGGTGGGGCAGATCATTCCGTGGAACTTCCCGCTGTTGATGATGGCCTGGAAGATCGCGCCGGCGCTCGCCGCGGGGAACACGGTTGTGCTCAAGCCGGCGGAGCTCACGTCGCTCACCGCGATCGCGTTCGCCGAGCTCGCGCAGGAGGCGGGACTTCCGGCGGGGGTGCTCAACATCGTCACGGGCGACGGGAGCACCGGGAAGGCGCTCGTCGATCATCCCGGCGTGGACAAGATCGCGTTCACAGGCTCGACCGAAGTTGGGCGGCAGATCCGGCGCGCGACGGCGGGCTCGGGGAAGAAGCTCTCGCTGGAGCTCGGAGGGAAGAGCCCGTTCATCGTCTTCGACGACGCGGATCTCGACAGCGTGGTGGAGGGAGTCGTCGACGCCATCTGGTTCAACCAGGGGCAGGTGTGCTGCGCCGGATCGCGTCTGCTCGTGCACGAGGGGATCGCAGCCGATCTCACGGCGCGGCTGCGCGCGCGCATGGAGAAGCTCCGCGTGGGCTCGCCGCTGGACAAGTCGATGGACATCGGCGCGATCGTGGCGCCGCAGCAGCTGGAGCGCATTCAGTCGCTCGTCACGCAGGGTGTGGAGGACGGCGCAGAGATGTGGCAGCCCTCGTGGGCGTGTCCCACCGATGGCTACTTCTATCCGCCAACGCTGTTCACCGGTGTGAGCCCGAGCGCGACGATCGCGCAGGTCGAGATCTTCGGACCCGTGCTCGTGAGCATGACGTTTCGCACGCCGAGCGAGGCGGTGGCGCTCGCGAACAACACGCCGTACGGACTCGCGGCGAGCGTGTGGACGGAGAACATCAATCTCGCGCTCGACATCGCGCCGAAGATCAAGGCGGGCGTGGTGTGGGTGAACTCGTCGAATCTCTTCGATGCCTCGGTGGGCTTCGGCGGCTACCGCGAATCGGGATTCGGCCGCGAGGGCGGGCGCGAGGGGATGTACGAGTATCTGCACGCGCCCGCAATCCCGCGCATGGACTCGCGAGACGAGCGTAGTGCAGCCGGCGACGCGCTCGCGACACCGGCAGGCGAGATGCCGGGCATCGATCGCACGCCCAAGCTCTTCATCGGCGGAAAGCAGGGGCGTCCGGACGCTGGCGGCTCGCGGCGAGTCGAGGCGCCGAGCGGTGCGCTGCTCGGAGAGGTGGCGGAGGGGAATCGGAAGGACATTCGCAACGCCGTGGAGGCGGCGCACGCGGCGTCCGGGTGGCCACGTGCGAGCGGGCACGCGCGCGCTCAGGTGCTGTACTACATCGCGGAGAATCTCGCCGCGCGCGCGAGCGAGATGGCTGCGCGCATCGAGCTGATGACAGGCGAGGATGGCGCGCGCGAGGTCGATGCGTCGCTCGCGCGCCTGTTCACGTACGCGGCATGGGCGGACAAGTTCGATGGCGCCGTGCACGATCCATCCATTCGCGGCATTGCGCTCGCGATGCACGAGCCCATGGGCGTGATCGGCATGGCCGCACCGGAGGATGCGCCGCTGCTGGGCTTGATCTCGCTCGTGGCGCCGGCGATCGCGATGGGGAACACCGTCGTCGCAATCCCATCGGAGCGCGCGCCGCTTGCCGCAACCGATCTCTACTCGGTGCTCGAGACCTCCGACGTTCCCGCCGGTGTCGTCAACATCGTGACAGGGCCGAAGGATGTGCTCGCGATGGTGCTCGCCGAGCACGACGACGTGAGCGCGATATGGTATCACGGCTCGGCGGAAGGAGGCGCCGCCATCGAGCGGGCATCGGCATCGAACATGAAGCGCACGTTCGTGGAATCCACGCGGCTGGATTGGTTTCATGCGCGTGCGGAGGGACCGCTCTTTTTGCGGGAGGCGACACAGGTGAAGAACATCTGGATCCCGTACGGCGAATGAAGCACGGATTTCAGATCGACCTGGAGAGCGCGATCGCGAAGCTGCCGAAGCCGCCGGCCGAGCAGTACGTGATCGTGCACGGGCATGGCACGTTCACGGCCGGGCTCTACGCGCCACGCGGCGTGGACGATCAGACGCCGCACACGCGAGACGAGGCGTACGTGGTGGTGAAGGGAAGCGGGCAGTTCGTCTGCGGCGATGCGCGACAAGCGTTCGCACCGGGTGAGCTGCTCTTCGTTCCGGCTGGCATGACGCACCGATTCGAGAGCTTCACGAACGACTTGACGGTCTGGGTAATTTTCTATGGACCGCAGGGAGGGGAGCATGTCGAACAAGGTGCATAAGACGGACGCCGAGTGGCGAGCGCAGCTCACGCCGGAGCAGTATCGGGTGATGCGCGAGAAGGGAACGGAACGCCCGCACACGGGGAAGTACGCGCAGACGACGGAGGCGGGTACGTATCGCTGCGCGGGGTGCGGCGAGCCGCTGTTCGCGTCCGACACGAAGTTCGATGCGCATTGCGGATGGCCGAGCTTTACGGCACCGATCGAGGGCACCGCCGTGGCGGAGCACGAGGATCGCACGCACGGCATGCGACGCACGGAGGTGCTCTGCGCGAGCTGCGATGCGCATCTCGGCCACGTGTTCCCCGATGGGCCGGGGCCGAATGGATTGCGCTACTGCATCAACTCGGCCTCGCTCGATCTCGAGAAGAAGTCGGACTAGTCTTCGCCCGCGCCGCGCGCAATTCGCTCCAGCAGGGGAATCGCACGCGCGAGGAGTGCGCGCTCGCGCACGGTGAGGGCGCCGAGCGACGCCACGAGCGCGGTGACGCGTCGCTGCCGCCCATCGTGCAGCACCTTGGCTCCACGGGCCGTCGCGCGCACGCGGACGATGCGCCGGTCCGCCGCGTCGGTCTCGCGCTCAACCAGTCCTTGCGCCTCGAGCTCGACGATCAGCTTCGAGATGGTCGGGGGCCGCACCTGCTCGGCGCGCGCGAGCTCGCCCAAGGTGAGCGGCCCGCTGAAGACGATCACGGAGAGGGCGGAGAGTTGCGGGGCGGGGAGGCCGGAGGCATCGTCCTCGCGGCGGAGGCGGCGGAGGAGATGGATGGCGGCTGAGTGGAGTCGGTCGGCGAGGTCGACAGGGGCGAGCGGCGGGCCGCCGGGGCGCGGGCGTCTGGGCGAAGGGGGGCTTGTGGATGCGGGCGGGTGGCGCAATATTATTAGTTAGTTAAGGTAACTATCCGGTAGTTAGCTCCCCAAACTAACCTGACGCCGGGCGCCCGAGGCAAGGGGATCCCGAACACACCGAGGAGGCCGCCGCCATGCCCCAGCTCAGCGATGCCCGCATTGGACAGATCGCGATCGTGTGCACCGATGTCGCCCGCGCCCGCGATTTCTACCGCGACGCCCTGGGCGTGCGTCACCTCTTCGACGCCGGCCCGACCCTTTCCTTCTTCGATTGCGGCGGCACGCGGTTGATGCTGAGCCCGGCCGAAGGCGAGGCGGCGGGTACGTCGGTGCTCTACTTCTTCGTGAAGGACATCGAAGCGCGAACGCGCGAGCTCGCGGGGAAGGGCGTGCAGTTCATCGGCGAGCCGCACATGATCGCGAAAATGCCGGACCACGAGCTCTGGCTCGCGGAGTTTCGCGATTCGGAGAACAACGTGCTGGCGTTGATGGAGGAGCGGCGGTAGCGCTCGTGACCGTCAGGGCGAGGTTTCGTGCGCGCCGATCCGGGAGAGGAGCTCCGCCAGATACCCCTTCCACACCGCGGGCAGGGAATGCGTGCCGTGCCCGCGCGTCTTGTCGCTGATCGGAATCAGCACGTAGCGCCCGTGCTTCACGCGCGAGATGAGCCGTTCCATGAGACCCAATTCGGGCGGGTTCACCTGATCGTCCGCGGAGTTGATGGCGAGTACCGGAGCGACGATGCGCTCGAGGTCGGGCGCAGGATTGTAGTCCGACGACGCCGCGAACTGGTACAGGTAGTCATTCGCATCCTCGCTCGCGACCACGCGCGTGAGGTACTGGTGGATGTGCGCGTCCGCGCTGTCGCGCGTCGGCGCCTCCTTCTGCAACTGGAGCGGGCTGCTGGTCATCATGAACAGCAGCTGCACCGCCGCCGAGAGCCCGGCCGGCTGTGTGGTGTAGTCGCCATTCTTCCACTCGGGATCGTTTCGGATGTCGTCGATCATCATCGTGCGCATCATCCGGTTCCGCCCGGCGATCTGCGTCGGCACGCTCGCCAGGGGCACGAGCCCGTCCATGAAGTCGGGATAGGCCTCGCCCCACATCCACGTCTGCATGCCGCCCATCGAGGTGCCCATCACGAGGAGCAGGTGATTCACGTGCAGCCCGTCCACGACGAGACGGTGCTGGGCGACGATCATGTCGTGGTAGCCGTAGTGCGGGAAGCGCGCATGCAGGCCGTCGCTCGGCCTGGTCGACTTGCCGGTGCCGATGCCGTCGGGAAGGATGATGTAGTGTGTCGCCGAGTCGAGGAGCTCGCCGGGACCAAAAAGCTCCCCCGCGAACTGCTGCCTGAGAAAGCCCGCGCCGTTGCCGGTGGTCCCGTGCAGGATGAGCACCGCATTCCGCACCGTGCCCGACGCATCGCGCCGCGGAGCGCCGAGCGTCACGTAGTGAATGCGGAGCTCGGGAAGCACGGAGCCGTCCGCAAAACGGAAGTCGCGCATGACGAAGTCGCCCTGCGCGCCGACCGCGTCGTGCGTTTGGGCGGAGGCGCGTGTCGCGAGCAGCATCGCGGACGCGAGTGATGCCAGTACAGCGCGGCGGATGATACGGTGCATGGTCACGTCCATGTGAGTGCTGGCCAGGTGCGAGGCGAAAGAGTGATCGCGCGACGGCACTCCCTTCACGCCGCGAATTACGCCGCGAAGATCGGCAGCCGCGCCCTCGGCGCGCCCGCCGCGCGGCCGGCCTCGATCACACCGCCGCCGAGCACGCGCTCGCCGCTGTAGATCACCAACGACTGCCCAGGCGAGATCGCGCTCACCGGCTCATCGAGCGCGAGCTCGATCTCGTCGCCCTCCACGCGTACGATTTCCGCGCGTGCCGGCGCGGCGTGATGCCGCACCTGCACCTCCACCTGCGCGCCGATCCCGGGCGCATCCGCTACCAGCCAGTTCATCTCGCGCGCCACGATGCCGCTGCCCAAGAGCTCGTCGCGCGGCCCGATCACGACCGCTCGGTCCGGAGGACGGATCTCGATCACGTACATCGCCTCCGCATACCCGCCAGGCAATCCCCTCCGCTGTCCGATCGTGTAACGCGCGAAGCCCTCGTGCTCGCCCACGCGCCGCCCATCGCTCAGCAGAATCGGTCCGCGCGACAGCGCCGGATCGCCCGTCCGCAGATGCTTCGCCAGCACCACAGTGTGGTCACCGCCAGGGACGAAGCAGATGTCCTGGCTCTCCGGCTTTTCCGCCACAACCGTCAGCTCGAGCGCGCGTGCACGCGCGCGCGTCTCGCTCTTCGTGAGCGCGCCGACGGGCAGCAGCATGCGACTCACTACCGCGCGATCGATGCCCCACAGGAAGTAGCTCTGATCCTTTGCCCGATCGAGACCGCGCAGCAGTTCCCCATGCTCGGCGCGCGCGTAATGCCCGGTCGCGATCCACTGCGCGTCGAGCGCATCGGCCTTGTGAAGCAGGTCGCGAAACTTCGTGAAGCTGTTGCAGCGCACGCACGGGATCGGAGTACGACCGCGCGCGTACTCGCTCACGAAGTTCTGCAGCACATCCCGGCCGAACGCGTCCTCCATGTTCAGCACGTAGTGCGGGACGCCGAGGCGCTCGCACACGCGGCGCGCGTCGTCGATCGAGTCGAGCGAGCAGCACGGACGATCGGGGACCTCGTCGCCGTAGCAGAACAGCTTCATCGTCGCGCCGATCACATCGTAGCCCTGATCGACCAGCAGCGCCGCGGCCACCGACGAGTCCACGCCGCCGCTCATCGCGACGAGCACGCGCTCGCGCGTCATCGCGCGCGCCACGTCACGCTCCTCTCAGCTCGCGACGCCCGCGAGACGCCGCGCCTTCGCGATGAGAGCGGGGAAGAGCTGCACGACGCGCTCCACGCACGCCGGCGTCGTGAGCGAGCCGAGGCTCATGCGCACGGCGGCGATCGCGAGCTCGCGCGGAACGCCGATCGCCTCGAGCACGTGACTCGGATCGACGGTGCCGCTCTGGCACGCCGAGCCGGAGGAGCAGGCGACGCCCGACATGTCGAGCGCCATCAGCATCGACTCGCTGTCGGTGCCCGGCACAGAAATGTTGAGAATGTGCGGTGCACGCGGCGCACCCGCGGCGTGCACCACCGCGTCGGGAATGCGCGTCTCGAGCTCGCGCTGGAGCGCATCGCGCATCGCGCGGATCTTCGGCATCTCGGTGTCGAGCTCCTCGACCGCGAGCTCCGCCGCACGCGCGAGCGCCACCGCCGCCGCGACGTTTTCCGTGCCTGGGCGCACGCCACGATTCTGTGAGCCGCCGAACTGCAACGGCTCGACGAACGTCCCGCGACGGATGAAGATCGCGCCGATCCCCTTTGGCGCGCCGATCTTGTGTCCGGACAGCGAGAGAATATCGAACGGCGTCGTCTTCGCGCTCACCGGAATGTGGCCGAACGCCTGCACCGCATCCGTGTGAAAGAGCACGCCGCGCGCCTTCGCCCGCTCGGCGAGCGTCGCGATCGGCTGGACGGTTCCGATCTCGTTGTTCACCCACATCACCGAGCAGATCGCGACATCGTCGCGCACGAGCGCATCGAAGCTCTCCTCGCGCACCAGCCCCGAGCCATCCACCGCGAGCAGCCGCTCCTCCGCGCCCTCGTGGTGCGCCTGATGCGTGGCGGCGAGAATCGCCTTGTGCTCGATCGGCGTCGTGACGACGGCGCGCTTGCCCTTTTCGCGGAGCAGGCGCCAGCTGCCGAGGATCGCGAGATTGTCGCACTCCGTGCCGCCTGAGGTGAAGACGATCTCATCGGAGCTCGCACCGAGTGTGGCCGCAATGCGCTCGCGTGCCTCGTCGAGCGCCGCGCGCGCCTCGCGTCCCCAGCGATGCATGCTGGAGGGATTACCGAACTTGGGGCCGTAGAACGGCTCCATCGCGGCCAGGACCTCCGCGCGCACCGGGGTCGTGGCAGCGTGATCGAGGTAGACCGGAGCAGGCATGCTCGAAAGCTAACGTTTTGCGAACGGCGCGGAATGGCGCCGCGCTCGCCTGACGCAGTGTGCTAGCGCGTTGCGGTGTCTCCGCCGGGCTTTACTCCGGGAGGCGCTGTCTTGGTGAAGCCGAGAACGTCCTCGACACGTGCCACGTGAGCCATCTTGATCGCCGCATCCATGTACTGCACGCCGAGCGTCGAATCCCCGCGCGCCTTCGACAGATCGCTCAGGAGCGCGGCCGTGATGACGTACCGGAGCGGAATGTCCGATGAGGCGCGGTCCACCCACTCGCCGCGCCTGAGCAGCGCGGCCGGCGCCTGATAGATCTTCCACAGCGAATCGGAGCGGGGAAGATCGAAGAAGCCCCAACCGGGAACCTCCGCGAACCGATTGTCGGCCACGATCGCCCTGGGATACAGCTTTGTCACGAGTCCCTGGCTCGCAACGTACTTGCCCAGGCCGAGCGAGCGCGGATACGAGCTCGACGTGAAATACAGCGGTCGCTCGGGGTAGCTGTCCTTGATGAGCCGGAGGACGATGATCTTGTCCTTGGTCAGCTCGCCCGCTGGAACGACTGCCTCGATGCTGTCCTTCCTGAACAGCTGCGGCTGTGGAAGTCCGATCACTGGAGGAAGCGCGTCGGCCTGCTGCATGGTCATGTTCAGCGCCGGCGTTTTCGGCGCGGGCCACTCGCGACCACGGTAGATGACCGGCCCCTTCGCCGCGTCGTACGGATAGATCGGTCGACGAATCATCTGTCGCACGTACCAGTCCGTCTGCAGGAGCGACGTGACCTCCACCGTCACGTCCTTGCGGACGCCCTCGACCTCCTGCGCATACCACAGCGGAAAGGTGTCGTTGTCGCCGTTCGTAATGAGCACGCCGTACGGCTCGACACTGTTCAGGAGGTCGACGGCCCAATCGCGCGTGAACGTGTCACCGTGCCGCGAGGCGGCATTCCAATTGGTGATCAGCGGAACGATGGCAAGCAGGAATACCGGCGTGGTGTACAGCCAGCTGGGTCTCGGGATTCGCTTCGCATCGCCCTCTGCCGCGGGCGCGAGCAGCGCCGCGAGCTGCTCCCAGAGGAGCACGATGCCGAGTCCGGCCCATACGCTCCATGCAGAGAAGCCCCACAGATAGAAGTAGTCTCGATCGCGCACCTCCCGGGGCACCGAATTGCCGAGCTCCGGTGCCTGCGAGTAGCCGTATTTGAAGTTCATGTAGAAGATCAGCGCGAACGTGATCGTGAACATGAGCGGCCCGAAAAACCAGAACGATCGTCGGTCGCGCCTGTAGTGTGCGTAGCCGCCGGCGATGCCGAGCAGCAGGTAGATCCCGGCAAGCAATCCCTGGAGTCCGGGCGAGCTGCCGTACGCATCGCGGAGCCACTGCCACTTGAAGTACATCCAGAACATCCCGACCTGCGCCGAGAACGGTGCCTGACGGTCGCCGAGCTCCGGCTTTCCGTACTGCACACGATTGATGTTGTCGGCGAGTCTGCTGCGGGCGGTTGAATCGAAGGTGCACGAGAGCTCGAATTTCGTGGTGCAGCCCGTGGCCTCGCCCTCGTTGATCGCGGGGAAGGGTCCGGCACGAATCGGCTCCACGAGAAACGGCGTGAGTCCGAGCAGGAAGGCACCCGCGATCGCGAGAAGCAGGCGCCACCGGAGAACGACCTGAGGGCGTCGCAGCATCACCGCCGCGAGCACCGCCGGCGCGACGAGAAAGCCCGCGGGATGATTCGTGTAGCCGAGCGCGATCAGAAAGCCGATCAGCACGAGCAGCCGGTCCGCCGTGCGCCCTTCCGGGTTGTCGCACCAGAGAACGGTGAGCCAGGAGACGATCGCGAAGAACGCCAGAGACACGGTGTACACCTTCTCGTTCACCACGGATTGATTCCACACGGTGAACGCGGTCGCGCCGAGCAGCGCGGCTGCGGCGGCACCGGTGCGCTGCATCCAGCGTTCCGGCAGCCATCCGCTCAGCACGCGCTCGACCACGAGGAACCAGGTGCCCGCCGAGACCGCGCTGCACAGCGCCGCGAGAATGTTGATGCGCATCCCCGAGCTGTTGCCGATCGGCAGGATCGAGAAGACGTGCGCGATCAGCACGAAGAACGGATTGCCCGGCGGATGCGGGATGCCGAGCACGCGCGCGGCGGCGATGTACTCGCTGGTATCCCACATTGCGGTCGCGGGGGCGAGCGTCGCGATGTACAACGCGAAGATGATGAGCGATACGATCGCCGCGATGAGGTACGATGGGTGCTGCTCCGGCACCACCGGAGCGGCGCGCTGCGCTGCGCGTTTGGATGACGTACGAGGAGGCATTGCGTGAGTCAGAAGGTGGATACGTTCAGCGACAGGAGATCATCCACGCGCATCGTCTCGGCCGTGTAGAATGGTTCACCATATCGTACACGGATGAGTGAACCATAGTGGGCTGCCTGATGGCGCACGATGTCGTACAACGGCTCGCCATTCGGAAACGCCTCGCCCGCCTGCTTGACGCCGTCGAACTGCGATGCGTACGCGCGAATCGCGAGGAGCTTGCGCTCGAACTCGTCCGAGATGTCGACGACGAAGGTCGGCTTCACGGGATCTTCGCGATAGGTGAGGCAATGGAGCAGCTTGAACGGGCGAAAGCGTGGAACATCGGGCTCGATTTTCGAAAGGCCGGAGAGAAAGCAGGCGTCGGTCACGAGCTCCGCCGACACGCGATGATCGGGGTGCTTGCCGGTGATCGACGGCGCGAGCACGACGCGCGGCTGAAACTGACGGATCACGCGCACGAGCTTCGCGCGAGTCTCGGGTGTGTTGATGATACCCGCGTCGGGCAGCGCGAGATTCACGCGCGCCGCAACGCCGAGGATCTCGGCCGCGTGACTCGCCTCGGCGGCACGGAGGTCGGCCGAGCCGCGCGAGCCCATCTCGCCCTGCGTGAGGTCGACGATGGCGGTGCGCTGCCCCTGCGCCACGGCCTTGAGAAGCGTGCCGCCACACGTGAGCTCGACATCGTCGCGATGTGCGGCGATGGCCAGAACGTCTACGGTCGTCATGGGAAGAATATACGCCTCTGGCGGGCACGATGGCTTGGATCGGTCTCCGGTTGGCCGGCCCACTGGATCGCCACAAAAAGACGGCGCCTCGATCGAAGCGCCGTCTTCCCAGTTTCACGCGTGTCTGCCGTGTGCCTCACTCGTACCGCAACGCCTCTACCGGATCCAGCCGCGCCGCCCGGAACGCCGGGAGAAGTCCGAACACCACGCCAGTCACCGCGCTGGTGGCCAGCGCCGCCACGATCGCGAGCGGCGGGATCGTAGCGTCGATCGACGTGTTCGCGCGGATCGCGTACGCGAGCCCCGAGCCGATGATCAGCCCCGTGACCGCGCCGATCACGGTCAGCGTTGCTGCCTCGACCAGGAACTGCCAGAGGATGATCCCCTTCGTCGCGCCGAGCGCCTTGCGGACGCCGATCTCGCGCGTGCGCTCCGTTACCGAGATCATCATGATCGCGATGACGCCGACGCCGCCCACCAGCAGCCCGATCGCCGAGAGCGTGAGCACGACGATGAAAAAGATCTGCACCGTGCTGTTGTAGAGCTCCATCACCTTGTCCTGCCCGTACAGAAACCACGTGTCCTCCGCCGAGGGACGCAGATGGCGGTGGATGCGAAGCGCCGCGGTGACCTCGTCCATGGCCACATCGCGCGGAACGCCGTCCTTCGGCTTCACCGTGAGGTCCATCCACCGCACGCCGAACAACAGCTTGCGGCGTCCCGTCTCGTAGGGAATGATCGCGCCCGGCTTGTCGTTGTTGCTGAAGAAATTGGCGAGCGGGTGATAGACGCCGATGACGGTGAACGGCTTGCCGTCCACGGTCACGCTCTTCCCCACGGCATCGCTCTGATCGAACAACGACTCTTTCATCTTGTCGTTGATGATGATCACCTGGTCGCCGTTCGTGTTCTCGTGATCCGTGAAGCTGCGTCCGGGCGAGATGTCACCGCCGTCCACGTCCGTCCATCCCGCCGTGTACGCATCCACGTTCACCGAGGAGAGATTGCGATCGTGGTATTTCACCTGCGCGCCATTCCCCACGTGGGCGATGACGCCCTTGATCGAAGGCAGGGTGGAGAGCAGGGTCGCCTCGTTGATCGTGAGCGGAGCGTGATGGCGCCACGGGCAGCTGTCCGCCGAGCCGTCGCAGTTGTTCAGCCCGATCGGCCAGCGCGTCACGTAGAACGTCGTCGGCCCGGCTGCGTCGAACGACTTCGTCACGCCCTCGTTGATACCGTGGATGCCGGCGGCCATCGCGGTGACGACGAACACGCCCACCGCGATGCCGAGGATCGTGAGGGCCGCGCGCACCTTGTTCGTGCGAATGGCGTCGAGTGCGATGAACACGCCCTCGCTGAGCGAGTGGATCCTGCTCGCGAGTCGCATCAGTCGCTCCGCAGCGCGAGAATCGGATCGAGACGCGCGGCGCGGCTGGCTGGATAGACGCCGGCGATGATGCCTACACCCGCGCCAACCACCACGGAGACCATGACGGACCAGAGCGCCACGCTCGACGGCATCGAGGGAAAGAGATACCGGATGAGCGCGGAGATGCCGAAGCCCAACCCGATTCCGAGAATCGCGCCGAAGATGCTCAAGGTCGCCGACTCGACGAGAAACTGCGCGAGAATGTCGCGCCGCTTGGCGCCGAGCGCCTTGCGAATGCCGATCTCGCGAGTGCGATCGGCAACGGCCACCAACATGATGTTCATGATCACGATCGCCCCGACAACGAGTCCGATCGCGGGCAGCACGAGGCTTCCGATGGTGAGTGCCTTCTTGATCGTCTCCCATCCCGAGAGCGCCGACTCGGACGTCTCGAACACGAAGTCATCCGGCTCCGATGGGTGGAGATGGTGTCGCTTTCGCATGACCTCGCGCGCGCTCTCCTCCGCATCCTGCAGAATGGTGCTCGTCGTACCCTGCACGAGCACGCCGGCCAGCCCTCGGCGCGCCTTCGTCACGCGCTTGATGTCGGAGTGAAAGGGGCCGATCACCTGGCGGTCGAGCGAAAAGCCGAACGTGCTCCCCTGTTTCTGCAGCACTCCGATCACGCGGAACGGCAAGCCCTCGAGCCTCAGCTCCTTCCCCAGCGGATCGATGTTCGGGAAATACGTGTCGGCGGTCTCCTTTCCAATCACCACCACCGGCGCGCCGACCATCTCCTCCTGTTCCGTGAACACTCGCCCGAGCTCGACGTCGAGATTCTTGATGAAGAAATATTCCGCCGACACGGCCAACACGATCGACTGCGGGCCGCCGTTGCGGTACTGCGAGCTCGGCGTGCCCCACGTCTGGTCCTGAATGGCCCAGTGGGTCTGCGGAGGCATCGCGTCGCGCACCGCATTCGCATCCTCGACCGTGATCTGGGGGCGTCGCTGCCACTCGCGCCATGTCGCCTCGGTCACGTCGCCCATCTGGAAATCGGGAAAGCGCCGCAGCGTGAAGGTGTTCACGCCGAGGAACTTTGCCGCGAAGTCCTCCTCCATGTACTTCGACATCCCGTTCACGATCGACACCACCGCGATCAGGAACATCACGCCGATCGTCACGCCGAGCAGGGTGAAGAAGCTCTTCAGCTTCTGCACCCGGATCTGCGTAAGGGCAAGGCGAATCGCATCCAGGAGCGACATGGGTTCCTCAGCCGCGTGCGTTGAGCGAGGCGACGAACGTCTCGCGTGTTTCGTCCGAGGAGATGCGTCCGTCGCGCAGCACGACGACGCGCCGCGCATGCGAGGCGATGTCGGGCTCGTGCGTCACCATGATCACGGTCTGTCCCGTCGACGAGAGCTCCTCGAACACGCGCATGATCTCCTCGCTCGTGGTCGAGTCGAGATTTCCGGTGGGCTCGTCGGCGAGCAGAATCGCCGGACGATTCACCAGCGCGCGCGCGATCGCAACGCGCTGGCGCTGTCCGCCAGAGAGCTCGTTCGGGCGATGATCCATGCGGTCCGCCAGCTGCACTCGCGCGAGCGCCTCCTTCGCGCGCTCCTTGCGCTCCGCGGACGAGACGCCCGCATAGACCAGCGGCAGCTCGACGTTCTGCAGCGCGGTCGCGCGCGGGAGCAGGTTGAACGTCTGGAACACGAACCCGATCT
>DASXQD010000019.1:0-13616 GCA_036493195.1 Gemmatimonadaceae bacterium
GAACGCGCGCACACGATCGTACGCTGGCCCGCGACGTTCGATTCGACCGGATGGGGCACGCGTACGCGCGCGGACACGGCGGGCGCGCTTCTGGTTGGCGAAAGCGATGCTGCTGCAGTCATCGTCTCCCCGTTCGCTCGCCGTGTGGATCCTGCGCAGGGACGCATCGTCGTAAGGTGGACGGACGGCACGGCTGCGGCGACCGAGCGCGCACTGGGCGCCGGGTGCATTCGCGATGTGGCGATCCCGATGCCGCGCGCCGGCGATCTCGCGCTTCGCGAGAGCACACGCCGGCTCGTTGCATCGCTCGCATCTCCGTGTGGCGGCGCCTTGCAGTACACTCCTGCCTCCGACTCCGCGCTGGCGCAGCTCCGCGGCACTGGTCCGCTCGTCGCGACCCGCGCGCTCGAGCGACGCACGGCACCGCCAGGCCATCTCGCAACCTGGCTCCTTGTTGCGGCGCTCGCGCTGCTGCTTCTCGAGCCGCTCCTGCGGCGCCAGCGGGCGTCCGCATGACGGCGCTCGAGCGCGTCGCCTCCGCGCGTCGCACGCTTGGCGCCACGATCGGCGCGCGCGCGCTGCTCTGGGCGATTGCGGCCAGCGCCGCGCTCCTGGCAATCGGCGGGCTGCTCGATTGGATGATCGGTGCGCCGCGCGCGCTGCGCGCGCTCGCGATCCCGGTCGCACTCGTCGTCGCACTTGCGGCAGGCGCCTACGCACTCTGGCGCGGGCGGCGCGTGCGCTCGCTCCCCGCCATCGCGCTCTGGCTCGAGGAGCGCGTGCCCGAGCTGCGCTACGCGCTCGTCACCGCGCTCGATGCTCCGCAATCGAGCCCGCATCTCGAGCGAGGAGTTGCCGCCGTGCAGTGGATGCCGGTGATTCGCCGCGCGATCGGCCACGCGCTGCTTCCACCGCTGGTGGTGCTCGTCGCTGCTACGGCGCTGCTGTTCGCGCTTCCCGCTGGTGTCCGTGCGCGCATCTCTGCCCCGCGCGCGGGCGACTCGCTTCTGCGCCCTGCACCCGCCGGCGAAATCCGAAACCGGCTCGCTCCGTTGGTGGCAGAAGTGATCCCGCCCGCATACACCGGTGAGAAGCACATCACGCTCGACGAGCCGTCATCGGTCGAGGCGCTCGCGGGAAGTCACCTCGTGCTCAGAGGACGCGGCGCGGCCAGCGGCATCACCGCCGCGCTCAACGGTACACCGGTCGCGACTGGGCTGCTCACCGACACTGCCGCGCTCTGGCGCCTCGAGATCGTGGTGCCGCCCAAGCCCGCCGCACTGGAGCTCCACGATCGCGGCTACTCGCGCACGGTAGTCATCGCGCCGCACGCCGACTCGCTCCCGGTCGTCACACTCGCCGTTCCGACGCGCGACACCGTCATTCGGACACCGAGGGGCTCGTTCGCACTCGATGCCAGAGTCACGGACGACTACGGACTCGACGCCGGCTGGTTCGAGTACATCGTGAGCTCGGGCGAGGGAGAGACGTTCACCTTCAAGTCCGGCGTCGTCCATCGCGTGAGTGCAAACGGTGCGCGTAGCGCGAGTCTTTCCGGTGCGCTGAACCTCGATTCCCTCCAGCTCAAGCCGGGCGATCTCGTGCACGTACGTGCCGTCGCACGCGATCGCAACAACGTGACCGGACCCGGCGTCGGGGTCTCGGAAACGCGCACGATCCGCGTGCCGCGCCCGAGCGAGTACGACTCGATCGCCGTGGAGGGCGCGCCTCCACCGGACGTCGATAGCTCGCAGCTCAGCCAGCGCATGCTGATCATGCTCACGGAGAAGCTGCAGGCGCGTCGCGCAAAGCTCGCGCGCAGCGATGTCGTGAAAGAGTCGCAGCGCATAGGCAGCGACGAGGCGCGACTCCGGCAGCACATCGGCGAGATCGTATTCGCGCGACTCGGCGGATCGCCGCAGACCGAGGACGCCGGCGGCAACAACGCGCCCGCGCAGATGACGCCAGAGCAGCTGCTCGCCGCAGCGAATGCTGCGACGCAAGCGTCCGCGGGCGCCACAGATTTCGAGGGTGACGAGACGCCGGTTGTCGCGGTCAACCGCCCGTTGCTCGAGGCGTACAATGCGATGTGGGATGCGAGTCGCTCGCTCGAGGTTGGCGAGCCCGGCGCTGCGCTCCCGCCAATGCGAGCCGCGCTCGCCGCGATTCAACGCGCGCGGAACGCCGAGCGGCTGTACCTGCGCGGCAAGGCGCCGACGGTGATCGTCGACATCGCGAAGGTGCGACTCGCGGGCAAGCGCGACGACGCGGGGTCGTCGTCGCGCATCCCGCGCGCCGCGCTCGACAGCTCTGCCGAGCGCCGGGCCGAGCGCTTCGATGCTGCCGTGAGCGCGCTCGCAACGAACCCCGCCGCGGCGATCGACTCGCTGCTCGCGCTCCGCGTGGATGCGCTGGAGAGCGCGCCCGAGCTCTCCGGCGCGCTCGCCCCCGCCATCGATGCGCTGCGCTCCGGCCACGACGCCACGAGCGCGCTCGTGCGCGCGCGACGCATCGCCGCGGGCGCCGCCCCAGCGCGCATCGACTCGCCGCGCGCCGCGGAATGGTCGGGAGCGTGGTGAGCTCGCGATGACCACCTTCACCTTCGCCACCGCGCAGTACGAGTCCGGCGACTGGGACTCGGCGCCGCTCGTGCCGCCCAACATCATCGATACCGTCGCGCGGTACACCGAGATCGAGGTCACGCCCACGGGCGCGATCGTGTCGCTCGCCTCGCCGGATCTGCTGCGATATCCGCTCGTCTATCTCACCGGACATCTCCCCGTGCGCTTCAACGACGCCGAGCGTAGACAGCTGCGCGAGTTTCTCGAGCGCGGAGGCATGCTATTCGTCGACGATCACAACCATGACATCGATGGGGTCTTTCACAAGACGGCGACCGAAGAGATCACGCGCACGATCGGCGAGCCGAAGCTGCTGCCCAACACGCACCCGCTCTACTCGGCGTTCTTCAAGTTCGCTGATGGCCCGCCCACCACGAGTCACGAGCTGAATGGCTGGGGAGACAATCTCGTCCACAAGAATCTCTTCGCCGTGATGCGCGAGGGTCGCATCGCAGTGTTGTACAGCAGCAAGGATTATAGCTCCGAGTGGGGCTATCACCCGGACAACAAGCGCTTTCAATCCGTGGACAATACGAAGTTCGCCGTAAACATCGTGGTGTATGCCCTCACGGCCTGAGCTCCGTCGCTCGTTGGAGCTCGCAGCGCGAGTGTGCGCGCTCGTGTTGCTCGCATGGATGATCGTGCGCTCGGCTGCGCCGCGCGACAGTGCCGAGGTGCACGAGCGCACGGATTCGCGCGCGCTCGAGGCGGCGCTCGCCGCATGGACGCTCGCGCCGGAGCCGACATCGGTGCACGTGACGGCCGCGTTCGCGCCAGCGGCGCGGGAGCGCGAGTGGCTGCGCGCGCTCGCGCGGGCAGGCGTGCGCGTGAGCTGGAGCGGAGACTCGATTTCCGCCACCGCCATCGAAGTCGCTGAGCGCACCGATCCCGCGGGCGGCGTACGCGCGTATCTCGCGGCGCCCTCAGGATCGCGTGCCACGCTCTCGGACGCGGTGGGACTCATCGACACCGTGGAGATTACGCCGGGGGCGAACGTGCTCTCGCTTCCCGTGACCGCGGGCGCGCTCGACCTCTCGGTGCACGACCAGCACGCGCGCGCTGCCGCTCCGGATTCGATTCTTCCGCGCCAGGTCGTCGTGCTCGGCCGCGCGGGGTGGGAAGGGAAGTTCGTGATGGCGGCACTCGAGGAGCGCGGATGGAAAGTGAGCTCGCGGCTCCGCGTGGGTCCGAACGTCTTCGTCGCGCAGGGCACGCCGCTCGCGCTCGATACGGCGCACACGGGCGCGGTCATTGCGCTCGACTCGAGCGCCGCGTCGTACGCGAGTGCGATCGGCGCGTTCGAGCGCAGCGGCGGCGGGGTGGTGCTCGCGGGCGATGCGCCGCTCGCGACATCGCTGCGCACGCTTGCGCCGGGACGGGCAGGCCCGCGCATCGCGGCGGCATCGCTCTCCTTCGCGAGCGCCGCGCCGCGTCGCGCGCTCGGCTTCTTCCCGATCCTCGCCCTCGCGAGCGATGCCGTGCCGCTCGAATCGCGCGACGGCCACGTCATCGCCGCGGCACGGCGCGTTGGTGCGGGGCGCGTCGTGCAGCTCGGCTACGATGAGAGCTGGCGCTGGCGGCTCGCCGGCAGCGGCGATGCACCGGCGGCGCATCGCGACTACTGGTCGGCGGTGGTGTCCGCGGCGGCGTATCGCGCCACCAAACCCAATGCGGCCGCGCGTGTGGGCGATGCCGCGCCGCTCGCGTCTCTGTATTCGGATCTCGGCGCGCCGAGCGTTCCGCATGCTGCGCCGCTCCACATCAGCGCGGGACTGCGCTGGTGGATGTTCGCGCTCCTCGCACTTCTTCTGCTCGCGGAATGGACCTCTCGCCGGCTCCGAGGCGCGCGATGACGGTCGCTTTCATCTCGCACTCCGACTGCGGGCGCCACGATACCGGCTGGGGCGCGCCCGAGCACGTGGGGCGGCTGCGCGCCATCACGCGCGCGTTTCGCGAGCGCCCGGAGCTCTTCATGCGCCTGTTGCACCACGAAGGCCGGCACGCGGAGCCGGAGGAGCTCGCGCTCGTGCACGACGCGTCCTATATCGCTCGAATTCAAGATATGTCTCGCACGGGCGGTGGGCGCCTCGATCCCGATACCGTGGCCAGCGAGGGCTCGTGGCTCGCCGCCACCGCCGCGGCAGGGTGCCTGCTCGATGCCGTCGACATGTCGTTCGACAATCGCGCCGTGCGCAGCTTCTCCGCGGTGCGTCCACCGGGGCATCACGCGATTCGCGACGCCGCGATGGGCTTCTGCATTTTCGGCAACGTCGCGCTCGCGGCGCACTACGCGAGGCGCACGCACCGCGCCGATCGCGTGCTCATCGTCGATTGGGATGTGCATCACGGAAATGGCACGCAGGCCCTCGTCGAGCACGATCCGGGCATTCACTTCGTGTCGATGCATCAGTGGCCGTGGTATCCGGGCACCGGCGCGGCGAGGGAGCGCGGAATCGGCAATCTGTGGAACGTCCCGCTGCCGGCGGGGCTGCCGGCCGAGCGCTATGTGAACGAGCTGCGAGCCGCAATCGATGCAGCGACCGCGAGCTTCACTCCCGATCTCGTGCTGATCTCCGCCGGCTTCGACTCGCTCGCGGGCGATCCGCTCGGCGGCTTTACGCTCGAGATGGAGCACGTCGCGCTGCTCACGCGCGAGCTGGTGCAGCGCGCGGAGGCGTGGTGCGCGGGGCGTATCGTGAGCGCGCTGGAGGGCGGATACGCGCCGGAGCGGCTCGGCGAGGCCTGCATGGTGCACCTCGAGCAGCTTGCCTGAGCGGCTGCGACGCTTGATTGGGGCGCGCCGCAGCCTAACTTAGTCGCGTGACGCCGCTCGAGTTGCTGGGCCTGATGACGGTCGCGCACGATGACGTCGCGCCGCCTGCCCCCGGATCGCTCGTCATCCGTGTGCGCGAGCTGGGGGCCGTCACTCGCGCGGTGCCCGCCGTGACGTACGATCCCTCCGCGGATACCGGCGAATACGAGTCGCTGCTGGAAGCGCTCTTCGCGCGCGGCGCGGTCCTGCCGGCGCCTCCCGGCCTGGTGTTTCGCACCGCCGATACGCTGCGCGCGTGGATGGAGCAGAATTACGTCGGACTTGCTGAAGGCGTCAGCTTTCTGTCGGGGCGATGCGAGGCGCGCGTTCACGTACGCGCGGCGGGTCACAGTATGACCGCCGAGGAGAGCGAAGCCGCGAAGCTCGAGGCGATCGATGCGGTCCGGACGCTGCGCCACGGCGCCATCGCCACGGTCACGCTGGGCGAGCCGGAGCCGCCGGTGCTCGTGAGCGTTGCCTTTCTCCTCAAGGCGAGTGAATGGAATACGTTCAGCGAGTCCGTGATCGACCAGGAACAGCGCTACCCGGATCTGCGCTTCGAGCAAACGGGCCCGTGGATTCCGCACGATTTCGTGCGACTGGATCTGGGAGTTTGAGCGATGTTCTGTCCTGACTGCGGCACGTGGAATCGCGGCTCTGCGGTGCTCTGCGCGCGGTGCTCGCACGAGCTTCCCGAAATGTCGGACGCTCCATCGGAAAAGCCGGATGAGGAGATGGATCTGCTGCGTCGCGCTGCGGGCGGGCGCTATCGCATCTTCCGTCGTCTCGCGACCGGCGGCATGGCGAGCGTGTACGCGGCGAAGCACGTGCAGCTCGGTCGCCAGCTCGTAGTCAAGGTGCTGCTCGGCCATCTCGCGCGCGATCCGGAGATGCGCGAGCGCTTCAAGCGAGAGGCCGAGGCGAGCGCGCAGCTCTTCCATCCGCACATCTGCTCGATCCTCGACTACGGCGAGCTCGAGACGACGGTCTATCTCGTGATGCCGTACATGGCGGGAGGCTCGCTCGCGGATCTCATCGTGCGCGGCGGCACCGTCTCGCCATCTGTCGCGGCGAGTGTGTGCGCGCAGGTGTCGATCGCGCTCGACTACGCGCACCGGCACGGCATCGTGCATCGCGACGTCAAGCCCGACAACATCCTGTTCGACGAGGACGGCAACGCGCTCATCACCGACTTCGGCATCGCGACCGCGCGCTTTCATCAGCGATTGACGATGACGGGGCGCGCGATGGGAACGCCGCACTACATGTCGCCCGAACAGGCGATGGGCAAGCTGGTCGATGGTCGCAGCGACATCTATGCGGCCGGCGTGCTGCTGTACGAGATGCTCGTCGGATTTCCTCCGTTCGATGGCGCGGACTCGTATTCGATCGGCTACAAGCACGTGCACGAGGATGCAGCGTCGCCGGACATCGTGGACTCGCGAACGCCCCCCGCACTCGCGGCGATCACCATGAAATGTCTCGCCAAGTCGCCGGCGGATCGCTTTCAGCGCGGCAACGATCTGTCGGATGCGCTGATCGCTTATCTTTCCCAGACTGCCGGCGGCGACGCGCTGCGAAATGCGTGGCTCTCGCGACGGCTGGGCATCACACCGACGGCGAAATGAAGCTGACGCACGAAATCGTTTCCCTCCGCACGAAGCACGCGTTCACGATCGCACGGGGAGGCGGGAGCGAGTATCGCGTCAATCTCGTGACGATCACGGACGCGGATGGCGCGAAGGGGGTGGGCGAGGCCAATCCGAGCCGCTACTACGGCGAGAACCCCGATACCGCCGCCGTCGTGCTCGACCAGTTCGCAACGATTCTCGACAAGGCCGACGCATGGTCGCTCGATGCGATCGAGCTGGAGATGAACAAAATGTGGCGCGGCAGTGGGTCGGCGAAGAGCGCCGTCATGTCCGCGCTGTACGATCTCATGGGCAAGCGACTCGGCATTCCGCTCTACAGGATGTGGGGACTCGATCCGGACGCGGCGCCCCTCACGAGCTTCACGATTGGTGTGGCGCCGGAGGCCGAGCTTCGCATGAAGGTGCAGGAGGCGTCCGAGTATCCGCTACTCAAGGTCAAGCTCGGCACTCCGGACGATGCGGACATCATTCGCGTGATTCGCGAGGAGGCGCCGGACAAGATCCTGCGTGTGGATGCCAACGCGGGCTGGACGCCGAAGCAGGCGCTCGACATGATCGCGCTGCTCGCCGAGTACGATGTGGAATTCGTCGAGCAGCCGCTGCCGCCGCAGGATCTCGACGGACTTCGCTTCGTGCGGGATCGCTCGCCATTGCCGATCATCGCGGACGAGTCGTGCGTCGTCGCGAGTGACATTCCGAAGCTCGCGGGCGCGGTGGACGGAATAAACATCAAGCTCGCCAAGTGCGGCGGACCGCGCGAGGCGCTCCGGATGATCGCGGTCGCGCGCGCGCACGACATGCGCGTGATGATGGGATGCATGATCGAGACGAGCGTCGGCATCACGACCGCGGCGCATCTCGCACCATTGCTCGATTACGCTGATCTCGATGGCGCCGCGCTGCTCGCGGCTGACCCGTATCGCGGCGCCACGATCCACGGCGGCGTGTTCAGCATTCCCTCCGGGCCGGGGCTGGGCGTTACGGCGGCATGACCGCCCCTCGGTTCGTCGAGGTCGCTCTGCCGCTGCCGCTGTTCCAGACGTTCACGTATTCGGTGGGCGACGGGCGCGTTCCACCCGCCGGCTCGCGCGTGCTCGTGCCCGTGCGCAACAGGCGCGCGATCGGCATCGCGCTCGGGCCCACCGACGGCGCTGGCATCGCGCGCCCCCGCGCGATCATCGAGGCGCCCGACGCGGAGCCCGTGCTCTCGGCCGAACTGATCTCGCTCTGCAAATGGATGTCGGAGTATTACGTCGTGCCGCTCGGCGTCGTGATGCGCAGCGTGCTCCCGGTGTTGCTTACGGTCGAGCGCGCGCCGACGCCGTCGGCCAAGACGATCCGCGTCGCCACGATCGTGCGCGAGCTGCCATCGCTGCAGGAGCGCGATGCGATGTTCAAGCGCGCGCCGCGCCAGCGGGCGCTGTACGAGGTGCTCGAGCAAATGGGGGGACGCGGGGAGGTGCCACATCTCACCGGGCAGCTCGGCTTTGGCGCGGAGCTCGTGCGTGCGCTCGAGACGCGCGGCCTCGTGACGATCGAGGCCTCGGTCGTGGCGCGCGATCCGTTCCAGACGCGCGAGCGCATTGCGGCAACACCGCACGAGCCTTCGTCGGCGCAGCGCGCGGCCATCGACGCGCTCGTGGCTGGCAAGGCCGGCGATGTGTTCCTGCTGCACGGCGTCACCGGAAGCGGGAAGACGCTCGTCTACATCGAGCTTCTGCGCGAGATCGTCTTGAAGCGTGGACAGAGCGCCATCGTGCTCGTGCCGGAGATCGCGCTCACGCCGCAGACTGTCGATCGCTTTCGCGCCGTGTTCGGCGATCAGGTGGCGGTTCTGCATTCCGCGCTGAGCGATGGCGAGCGCTACGATGCCTATCTCGCGCTCCGTCGCGGCGAAAAACGCATTGCGGTGGGCGCGCGCTCCGCGATCTTCGCCCCGCTCGCGAACCTCGGGGCGATCATCGTCGACGAGGAGCACGAGGGGAGCTACAAGAACGGCGAGACGCCCCGCTATCACGCGCGCGAGGTAGCGATGGTGCGCGCGCGCGCGGAGGGAGCAGTGGTGGTGCTCGGGAGTGCCACACCGAGTCTCGAGAGCTGGGAAAATGCGGCGCAGGGGAAATACACGCTGCTCTCGCTCCCCGAGCGCGTCGGCGCGGCGCGGCTGCCGAGCGTGGAGGTGGTGGATCTGCGGCATACGCAGCGTCCCGCCGGCAGCGCGCAACAGGTGGATCCATCGCGAATGCCGTTTCGCCTCGTGTTCAGCGAGCCGCTCGAGGCAGCACTCGGCGAGCGGCTTCAGCGCGGCGAGCAGAGTATCCTGCTCCTCAATCGGCGCGGCTACGCGTCGTTTCTGCAGTGCGAGGCGTGCGGCACGGTTCGGAGCTGCCCCAATTGCAGCATCACGCTCACGTATCACCGCAGCCCGGAGCGGCTGATCTGTCACTACTGTCTGCACGAGGAGATGCCCGAGTCGGTGTGCCGCAAGTGTGGCGGCGCTACGGTTCGGCAGCGCGGGTTGGGAACACAGCAGGTCGAGCGCTTGATCGCCGAGCGCTATCCGTATGCGCGCATCGCGCGGATGGACGTGGACACGACGAGCGGGAAGTGGGCGCACGCGGAGATCCTCGACCGCGTGGGACGCGGCGAGGTCGAGATTCTACTCGGCACGCAGATGATCGCGAAGGGGCTCGACTTTCCGAACGTGACGCTGGTCGGTGTGATCGATGCGGACATCGGGATCAACCTCCCGGATTTTCGCGCGTCGGAGCGGAGCTTTCAGCTTCTGAGCCAGGTGGCGGGGCGCGCGGGGCGCGGGCCGAAGGGCGGGGAGGTGATCATCCAGACTCGTGTACCAACCCACCATGCAGTTCAGTGTGCCGTGACGCACGACTATTTGGCATTCGTCCGGCAGGAGTCACCGGCTCGCCGCGATCCGCCGTATCCTCCGGCCATCCGTCTCGCGAACGTGATCTTCAGCGGTGTGAGCGAGCAGGCAACGGCGAATCTCGCGCTCGATGCGGCCGAGTGGCTGCGCAATCTGCTCTCGTCACAGGCGATCGCGGAGATCACGCTGGTGGGTCCGGCGCCCTGTCCCGTGGACCGCATCAAGAAGCGGTGGCGATGGCATCTGCTGCTCAAGAGCCAGCGAGCGAGCGCGCTGTCGAAGGTGGGCCGATATTTTCTGGAGCGATTCGCGGTGCCGTCGTCACACGGGCTGCGCGTTGCGTTCGACCGGGATCCCGTCTCGCTGCTCTGACATGCAGCGACCTGCCGCGGCCGCCAGCCTCGCGCTAGCTTTAGGCGTGCCCACATTTCTTCATCCAGACCTGACGGCGCCTCGCTTCTCGGCCGCCCCCGATGCGCGCTTCGTCCCCGCGCCTGCCGACGGTGTCCTCCCCGAAGGCTTCTTCTCGACCACCAACCTGCCCACGTACGTCAAGATCGGGGGCGAGTGGAAGATGCCGAGCGAGCCGCGCATGGATGGAGTGCTCATGCTCGAGAGCGACGGCGAGCTGTGGGTGCGCGAAATGCGGCGGGTTCGCAAGGGCGAGCTCGTTGCGGTCGGCGCGGCCGAGGATGGAAGCGAAGGGATTCTCGTCCACGCGCAGGCATTCCTCGGCGACACCGGCGAGGGCGAGTTCAAGTTCATGTCGAGCGAGGTCTCGCGCGAGAAGCCGATCGATTACGCGCTCATGGCGCGATTGCTGATCGAGGAGCGCGAGCGCGGCGGCTATCCCATTTGGGTAACGGGACCGGCACTCGTGCATTCGCGTGCGCGGTCCGACATGGCGTGGTTCATCGCAAACGGATTCGTGGGCGCGCTGCTCGCGGGCAACGCCGTCGCGGTGCACGACATCGAGGCGTCGATCTTCAAGACGACACTCGGCATGGATTCGCAGGGTGGATCGACGCAGGGCGGCCACGGGCTGCACATGCGCGCGATCAACAGGGTGCGCGCGGCGGGCTCGATCGAGGCGGCCGTGGCGAACGGCACGATCACGGATGGAATCATGCACGCGTGCGTCGTGCACAAGGTGCCTTACGTGCTCACCGGCTCGATCCGCGATGATGGCCCGCTGCCTGGCGTGCTGAACGAGATGGCGCAGGCGCAGGACGCAATGAAGGCGCACACGATCAAGGCGACCATGGCGATCCTGATCGCAACGGCGCTGCACGCGATCGCGACCGGGAACATGCTCCCCGCGTTCGTGACGGAGCCGGACGGCACGCTCCGCGAGCTGCCGACGATCTGCGTCGACTCGTCGGAGTTCGTGGTGAGCAAGCTCAAGGATCGCGGCACGCACCAGGCGTTCGGAGTGGTCACGAACGCGCAGGATTTCATGCACATCCTCAAGCTCTACGTCGAGCGCGATCTCGACGCGCGCGGTGCGGCAATGCGGCGCGAGTCCGCAACGACGGCTAAGGCGCGGTGAGCCGGTGAAGAAAATCGTGGCCGAGGGTCGAGAACGGTTCTTGAGAGAAATCGCGGAGCAGCTGCCCGTCGATCGCATCGAGGAGGTGCATCTCTTCTCATCGATCCGTCAGGGTGGCAACGAGAGCGCGATCGCGGTTGTGGCGCTGCGCCCGGAGGTCGAGGCGGAAGGGAGCGAGGCGCGACGCACGGTATTCCGCGCGCGCTATCGCCTGGCGCTCAAGGGCCAGGAGCGCGGAAAGTGGGAGATGGACATCACCGAGGAAGCGGACGCGCCCACTGTGACGGTGGACGAGGTGGTGCGCGGCGTGTTGGAGCGTGCAGGCGATGCGGAGGAGCCGGAGCGCATGAGCGCCGCGGATTTGCGCGCGATCCTGGCCGATGAGCCGTGGAGCTCGATGGAATGAGCCGCGCCTGGCTCGGCAGCCGAGCCGCGCGCATCATGGCCAGCGGACGCTCACCCCTGTGCGGAGCATCATGTCGACCTGCGTGCCACGCTCCTCGACCGGAGCGAAGCGCGAGCCACGAAAGTCGATGTTGTAGATCATGGTCGACAATCCAAGCGTCGCGTTCAGCGCACCCGTGATTCGGAACGCGGAGCCAAGTCCGACGACACCGCCATAGTTCACCGGTTTGCCGAAAATTTCGTAGGCGTCGCCCCCGTGCCGGATCGCAGCCGCGCCAGCACCGAACCACACTCGCGTTCGATTGTCATCGCCAGTCACACGAACGAGCAGCTGGGCCGTGCCTGCGTCCACGCGCGCGGGCACGCTGGAGTGATAGCCATTGGGCGTCGATCCGCCGCCCACGGAGCTCCCGGTCGTCGAGGCCGCGATCTCCACGCCCAGGCGAGGCACGAGCCAGAGCCGGAGCTCGCCGCCCAATGCCGTGCCGCTGAGTGAGCTGGGGGATCTCGGCAGGCCCACCGAATAGATCGATACCGGCTGGAAAGAGCCCATGGGCGAGTAATAGCCGATCGTCGCGCCGAGCTCCACCCGCATCTGTGCTGCGGAGGGGCTCGCAAAACAGGACACGAGTACCGCGCCCAGCGCCAGGCCGGTAATGATGCGGTCGATCATGATGTTTGCTCCGTTGACGTTCAGCGCGCCCGCCCCACTCACGTTACGACCCCGCGTAACGCTCTCGCGTCACCGTAGCGCTCGACCACCATCCCTGGCGCACGGCTGCGCTGACTACACGTACCGCTCCATCACCACCCGATGCACGTCGCGCGCGTCCTCGATCACCTCTTCGCTGAGATCGAGGTCGGGCGGCGTGATGATGAACGGGTACACCTGATCTCCGCCCGCGCTGCCGTGCGCGCCGACCTGATCGTCGAACGACACGATGTCGTAGCCATCGTAGGCGCCGAACAGCACGATGTCTCCCGAGTTCGGCTGCAGAATGAGGTCGCGCACCGCGCGCACCACGGAGCGCGAGGTTCCGTAGGCGGCGAGCGGGTTCTCTCCATCGATCACTTGCAGCTGCTCGCTCCCGCGCGCGATCACCGCGCGTCCTCGCGTGCTCTCGAGCTCCACGCCCTGGGCGCTGCGCGTCGCGACCAGGCCGATTCCCGGATGTTCCAGGAGCGTGCGATACAGGTACGCGCGCCGCGGCACGCGCATGATGTCGTCCCGCGTCAACTGGTCCGACGTGTCGTCGAAATAGATGAGGGCGAGACACGAGCTGTACGTCACGACGAGCTCGTGCCGTGCATCGACGCGATATTTTTCCGGAAAGACGATCTCGCGCAGCCCGTAGCGGCTGCGCACCCAGTCCCGCACGCTGCGCAGCCTGCGACGCCACCCTCTGTGCCGGTGCCGCGACATCTGCGCGACGCTCTCCACGATGCCCGGCCCCACATCCGCGTATTCGCTGTCCTCGCTCGCACTCGTGAGCACGTCCGCATGTCCAGCTTCCGGCACGCTGGAGTTGTCCGGCGCCCGCGACATCAGCCGCGTCACCGTCGTTCCGAGCGATTCCTTGAACAGCACACGGTAGCTCTTGGCCGGCGTCATCCCGTGATCCGAAAGAATCACGAGATCATACCGTCGCGGCGCGCCGTCCTGGATCATGCGCCAGATCTCCGCGATGCG
>DASXQD010000020.1:0-7779 GCA_036493195.1 Gemmatimonadaceae bacterium
CGCGATCGGGCGAGCGATGGTGGCGATCATCCCGACACGCCTACTCGTCGCGATCGTGATGGTGCTCTCGCCACTTTGGCTCGTGTCGGAAGGCGCAGCCGTATACTCTCTGCTGGCTCTCGCTCTGCTGGTGCTGGCCGACATGCTGCTCCTTCCCGCCAAGTGGCAGATCCGTGCGCAGCGAATCGTGCCCACGAACGTCGGCCTTGGCGACAAGGAGCGCGGCGAGTATCGCGTCAGATCCAGCGTCTCGCGTGCCCTGCGCTTCTCGCTATTCGACTCGCTCCCGCAAACCGTCGAATCGCCCGAGGCGCGCGGAACGATGCACACGGTGAGCGCCAACGCCGAGGCGAGCGTTCCCTTCACCTTCGTTGCGCGCGAGCGCGGATCGTGGGCGCTGGGCCCTGTGGTGCTGCGCATTCAGGGGATGCTCGGACTCGTACAGCGGAGCCTGCGCTTCGAGCCGCCGGATTCCATGCTCGTCACTCCCTCACTCGCGGGCGTGCGGAATCTGCGTCTGCTCGCGGTGCAGCACCGGCTGCGCGATGCCGGAATTCGCTCGATCCGCCGCCGCGGCGAGGGGAGCAGCTTCGCATCGCTGCGCGAGTATTCCGTGGGCGACGATCCGCGTCATGTCGACTGGAAGGCCACTGCGCGGCGCCAGAAGCTCATGACGCGCGAGTACACCGTCGAGCAGGGGCAGACGATGATGATCGCGGTCGACGCGGGTCGCATGATGACGCAGCTTGCCTCGGGAGTACCGCGCTTCGAGTACGCCCTTTCGGCCGCGACGCTCCTCGCGTCCGTGGCGGTGCAGGCCGGTGATCAGGTGGGGCTTTTGCTTTTCGACAACGAGCTGCGCGCCTTCGTTCCGCCTGCGCGCGGCGAGAAGGCGATGCGCTCCATTCGGCAGGCGCTCATTCCGGCGCACGCCACGCTCACGGAGCCCGACTACGCCTCGGCGTTCCGCACCCTCGCCACACGCCACCGCAAACGCTCGCTGATCGTGCTCATCACCGATGTCATCGACCCCCGCTCATCGCAGGCGGTCATCGCGCACACCGTGCGAAGTGCAATGCGTCACCTGCTCGTGGTCGTGGCATTGCGGAACGATGAGCTCGTGAGCGCGGCGGTGCCATCCGAGCACAGCTCCTCGAGCGATCTCTACGCGAGCGTGGCGGCGGAGGAGCTGCTCGGCGCGCGAAACGAGGCGATCGTGCGAATGCGTCGCGCAGGAGTTTCCGTACTCGATGTGTCGCCGAAGAAGCTCGCGACGGCGGTAGTGAACCACTACCTCGAGCTCAAGGCGCGCGGCTCGCTGTAGGCAAACTCCTCGACCGGCAATTCCTCCTCATCTCCACGCCCCCGCGAGAACCAGAAAGCGAGGAGCACTGCGGTCGCAGCCGACACGCTGGCCTTTACGGCGAACGGAACATCGGTGCGCGGCGAGATGAGCCCTTCGATGGTGCCAGCGGCGAGCAGCATCAGGGTGGAGGCCGTGATGAGTCGAATCGCGCGCCGGCCGTTAATGACGAATGCCTCGCGCCTCGTGTGTGCGCCGGGGAGCAGCAACGCCATCGCGAGCAGAAAGCCTCCGCCCGCGGCGATGCAGATCGCGCTCAGCTCGAGCACGCTGTGCGCAACCACGAAGTCGCGAATCAGGTGGAAGACGCCGTGATTCCTGTAGAGCGCCATCCCGGCGCCGATCCCGATCCCGTTGAAGATCAGCATCAGCAGGGTCACCACTCCCGCCGTGATACCAGACGCGAACACGCCGTACGTCACCTGCACGTTATTCGCGATGATGCCACTCGCCATGACCGGCCGCTCGAAATCCTTGATCGCCACGTACTCGTGCCTGCCGAGGCTGTCTCCGTGCGCATCCTCCACAACGCGATCGATCATCCCGGGCGGATTCAGTCGCCGCTCGAGCTCCGGATGCCGCACCACCGCCATGTAGGTGATCAGCATCGGGCCGAACAGAAAGAGCACTCCGGTCATGATGTACCAGGCCGAGCGACGCACCTCACGCGGTACGGATAGCGAGAGAAAACGCCAGACGTCCTTTGCGGAGAGGCTGCGCTGGCGATACAGAAAGTTGTGGCCGGCACCGACCAACCGGCTGACGTAGAAGATCGCGTCCTGATCTTCGCTATCGGACGCGGTGCGAAGTCGCGCGAGATCTGTCGACACCTCGCGATACAGCGAGACCAGCCGGCTGACTTCCTCCGGAGACATCGCCCGAAGCCCTTTGCGCTGCGCAGCCGAGAGCGCGTTGGAGAAATCCCTCCATCGCTCGGCGTTGATCGCGACGATCGCGTGCCGCTCGCGCGCGGCCCCCGTTGCGCCGGGCGCGGGAAGGCCGCGGGCCCGCGCGTCGCTCTCGGTCTCGAATAGACGGAGAAGCTTCGCGGTGGGGCCGCGCACGTCGTCGGGAAGATGCTTGCGGAAGCGCGTTTCGAGCTGCGCGGTGAAGCTCGCTCGCATCGCGTCGTCGAGCTGCGGGCTCCGCGCAACGAATCTGCCGAGCAGCGCGAACTCGTCCTCGGTGAGGCGCGAGGTGATCGCGGGTGCCGCGGCCGGGGCGGGAGAGCTGCGCACCGCCGTCGTGATGAGCGCGCGTTGCTCGTGCACGACTATCGTGCCCGCCGCGATGTCACCCAGCCGTTTGCCGGATTTGGAGATGATCATGCTCACCAGGCCGAGGCCGTACGTGGGTATCGGCTGGATATCCACAAATCGCAGAAGATTTCGCACCGCGGACGCGCCGAACGACACCGAGTATCCGCCGTCCTGCACGACACGAATGTTCAACCATCGCTTTCCGGGTGTCTGGCCGTCCCAGATCGCCTCGAAAAACACGTAGTAGCCCCAGAGGATGCCGAAGCCTATCAATCCGACCACGGCCATCACCCACGCGCTCGACATGCGCTGCACGCCGGAGGATCGACCGCGAAAGACGCTGCCGCTCTCCGTCAGGAAAACCGAGATCGCCAGCTCGACCAGGATGATCAGGAGCAGATCGATGATGGCCGCGGATGCGCGCGAGCCAACACCCGCGAGCGTGTACGAGAGCACGGTCTGCTCGGGCGTCTCGATCTGGACGCGGCGCTCCAGGGAGGCGGAAGTCATTGGCTGGAGAGGTCTCGGATCAACTGATTCGTAAACGCGACTGCGCGCGCGTAATCGTGCACACCGACTCGCTCGTCCGTGCCGTGGACTCGGTCGAGATCCTCCGGCCCGAGCGGTATGGGCAGAAATCGATAGACGTCGCGCGCGTATCCCGCGTACTGCCGCGAATCCGTGGCGCCGATCACCAGCGAAGGCGCCACGATGGCATCGGGCTCGAGCAGCTCGATCTCGTTCGCGAGCGCTTTGTACGGCATGGATCTCGTGCTCGAAATCGCAGAGGGCGGCGTGGACGGCTCGGCGAGCGCGATCGCGACCGTGGAATCATCCACGACCTTGCGCACGTGCTCGAGTACAGTCTCGGGTGATTCGCCGGGAATTATCCGGAAGTTCACAATCGCCTGCGCACGAATGGGGAGCACGTTCTCCTTGGGGCTACCCTGAATCATCGTGGGTGCGGTGGTAGTGCGCAGCGTCGCGTTGGTTGCGGGAGAGCGCGAGAGCATCCGAATGACGAGCGGGCGCGTGAGCCAGAGGTTGGCCATCGCTCCCCGCGAGCTCAACGGCATCTCACGTCCGAGCTCCGTCAGCATTCCCTCTACTGCGCCGTCGAGCCGCGGAGGGAGCGGATTCTTCTCGAGACGGTCGATTGCCTGGGCGAGAACGCCGACTGCCGTTTGCGCTGGAGGCATGGACGAGTGGCCGCCCGCAGCGTGCACCGTGAGCCGCACGCTCATGTGTCCCTTCTCGGCGATCCCGATCAGCCCGACGGGCCGCGAGATGTTCGGTATTACGCCGCGAACGATCGCGCTCCCCTCGTCGATGGCGACGAGCGGGTGCACACCGCGGGACTTGAGCAGCGAGACGATCGCCGCGGCGCCTCGGCCCTCGACCTCCTCATCATCGCCGAAGGCGAGATACACCGTGCGACGCGGACGATAGCCAGCCGTCACGAGCTGCTCGGCGGCTTCGAGGCTGGCGAGCACTCCCACCTTGTCGTCGAGAGAGCCACGGCCCCAGACGAACCCATCCGCGATGTCGCCCGAGAAAGGCGGATGCGTCCAGCGGCTTTCGGAACCCGCCTCGACCGGCACGACGTCCATGTGCGACATCATGACGATCGGCTCGAGCGTCGAATCTGTTCCGGCCCACTTGAAGAGCAGACTCGCCGGATCGACGATCTCGTGCGCGAGCGTCTCGTAGGTGCGCGGATAGCTCCGCGCGAGATACGCGTGTAGCGCGCGCATGGGCACGAGCGCGGGCCCGGAATCCTGCATCGAGATGGTCGGAATCCTGATCGCACCGGCGAGATGCTCGGCGAGCAGGGAGTCGTTCTGCCTGGGGAAGACGAACCGTTCGGAGTGCGACTGGCGCTTGATGGGCGCAAGTCGAATGGTTCGCACCGTCACCACGATCACGAGCGCCAGCAGGAGCACGGCCAGCGCCGCGACGATCTTTCGCATGCCGCAATTTGGTGGCGTCCGCGTAGCTGTCCAGAGCGGTAGCGTCGACTCAACGCTATCTTCAGAAAGCCGTAACCCGGCTGCATGCGACAGTGGCTGAAGATCCAGAACCGCGGCCGCACGGCCACGCTTCCCGACTGACCGCACGCACTCTCCACAATCGCACAAATGAGCATGACACGAAGCTTCACTTCGCATAGATCACGCATCGGCACGAGCTTTGTCCTCGCATCGCTGCTCGCGCTCGCGCCGCTCGCAATCGCCGCAGCACTTCCGGCCCAGGCGGCGACGCATGCTCCAGCCGCGGCCGCACCGCTCGCGCTCACCGCGCCGCTGCCGGTGGACCCGGCGGTGACCATGGGAACGCTGCCCAACGGACTGCGCTACTACATTCGCGTCAATCACAAGCCGGAGAAGCGGGCGGAGCTGCGGCTTGTCGTCAACGCCGGCTCCGTGCTCGAGGACAGTGCGCAGCGCGGGCTGGCGCACATGGTCGAGCACATGGCGTTCAGCGGCACCACCCACTTCAAAAAGCAGCAGCTCGTCGACTATCTCGAGTCGACCGGCGTTCGCTTCGGTGCGGACCTCAACGCCTCGACCTCGTTCGACGAGACGATCTACGAGCTCACCGTGCCCACGGACAGCGCGAAGCTGTTCGACAAGGGCTTCCAGATTCTCGCCGACTGGTCCCGCGGCCTCACCTTCGATTCCACCGAGCTCGCGCGCGAGCGCGGCGTCGTGATCGAAGAGTGGCGGCTCGGCCGCGGCGCCGCGGCTCGTATGCGCGACAAGCAGTTCCCCGTGATCTTCAGCGGCTCGCGCTACGCGCAGCGCATCCCGATCGGCGACAAGCATACGCTCGAGACAGCGCCGCGCGCGCAGGTGAAGCGCTTCTATGATGAGTGGTATCGCCCCGACCTTATGGCCGTTGTCGCCGTGGGAGACTTCGACAAGGCGCAGGTGGAGCATCTGATCAAGGCGCAGTTCGCGAGCTGGCCCGCACGGAAGAGCGAGCGCCCACGCCCGAGCTTCCCCGTACCGGATCACGATTCCACGCTCGTCACCATCGCGACGGACAGCGAGGCCACACGCTCTACCGTGGCCGTCTACTACCTGCAGCCACTCGAGCCGCAGAAGACGGTTGGCGACTTCCGGCACGAGCTCATCGAGTCGCTCTACAATCAGATGCTCAATGAGCGCCTGCAGGAGATCGCGCAGCGGCCTGGTGCTCCGTTCCTTGGCGCGTTCTCGAACCAGGGGCGGCTCATTCGCTCGAAGAACGTCTACGTGCTCACCGCGCTCGTTCCCGATACGGGAGTCGAAGTCGGGCTGCGCGCGGCGCTCACCGAGGGCGAGCGCGTTGCGCAGCACGGATTCACGAGCACGGAGCTCGACCGGGCGAAAGCGGAGATGCTGCGGGGAATCGAGAGCGCGTATGCGGAGCGGGAGAAGACGGCGTCGGCGGAGTTCGTGTCGGAGTACGAGGGTGCATTCCTCGAGCACACCGCCATTCCCAGCATCGCGCAACAGTATCAGCTCTACCAGCAGCTCGTGCCTGACATTCAGGTGAGCGAGGTGAATGCGCTCGCGACCAGGTGGCTGGGCAACCGCAGCCGGGTGGTCGTGGTGAATGCGCCGCAGAAAGCCGCGTCCAAGTTGCCCAGTGCGCAGGCGTTGCGGGCGGTGCTGGACAGCGTCGCGCACGTGAACGTCGCGGCGTACACCGATTCGGTGTCCAACGCGCCGCTGGTTCCTGCGCCGCCCACGCCAGGCAAGATCGTTTCGACCGCGCAAATCGCGTCCGTTGGCGTAACTGAGTGGAAGCTGTCCAACGGCGCTCGCGTGCTCGTCAAGCCAACGGATTTCAAGAATGATGAGCTCCTCTTCCGCGCCTACGCGCCCGGGGGCACGTCGGTGGTCAGCGACTCAGACTATCTCGATGCGAGCGTCGCGACGTCCGCGGTGGACGCGGGCGGGATCGGCAGCTTCAGCGCCACCGCCTTGCAGAAGGCACTCGCCGGCAAGGAGGTATCGCTCAGCGAATACATCGGTGCGATTCAGCAGGGGCTCTCGGGCGGCGGATCGCCCACGGATCTCGAGACGCTGATGCAGCTGGTCTACCTCTCATTCACCGCGCCACGCGTGGACAGCGCCGCGTTCGAAGCCTATCGCAACAAGATCGAGGTGCTCCTCGCGAATCGCGCCGCGAGCCCGAACGCGGCGTTCGCGGACACGCTCGATCTCACCCTCGCGCAACACCACTTCCGCGCCAAGCCGCCCACGGCGCAGGACATGGAGTACGTCCGGCTCAAGCACGCGATCTCGCTGTACAAGCAGCGCTTCGCCGATGCGAGCAACTTCACCTTCCTCTTCGTCGGCACCGTCGACACGACGAAGCTCAAGCCGCTCGTCGAGCAATACATCGCGAGTCTTCCCTCCACGCATGCCGGCGAGAAGTGGAAAGACGTCGGCATCACGTATCCAACGGGAGTGATCACGCGCGAGGTAAAGCGCGGGATCGAGCCCAAGGCGCAGACCGCAATCGTGTTCACCGGGCCATTCGATTTCACCTGGGAAAACGTGCAGCAGATCAGTGCGCTCGCGGACCTGCTCGAGATCAAGCTGCGCGAGCGCCTGCGGCAGGATCTGGGCGGCACGTACGGCGTGGGGGTGAACGCGAGTCCCACGCACTTCCCGCGGGAGAGTTACGCGCTCCGGATCGATTTCGGTTCGGCGCCGGAGCGCGCCGCGGAGCTGCAGAAGGCGGTGTTCGCCGAGATCGACAGTGTGAGGGTGAACGGTGTGTCGGACAAGGACCTGCAGAAGATTCGAGAGACCGATCTGCGCGAGCGTGAAACGAGTCTGCGTCAGAATCGTTACTGGTTGAGCCTTCTCGCCAGCTACGATATCAACGGGTGGGACCCGGCACTCATTCTGAAATACGATGATTCCGTCCGCGCCCTCAATTCCGCGGGGCTGCAGGCGGCGGCAAGGAAATATTTCGACAGCTCGCGCTACGTGGTCGTCCAGCTATTGCCCGCGCACTGATCGCGCACGTTCCGAGCTTTCCCTCACCGAGATTCCGCATGCCGCGCACGACGCTCTCTCTCGCGATCGCACTCGGCGCGCTCGGCGCACTCGCCGCCGACGCGCAGGCTCCGCGCGTCACCCCGGCCGGCGATCCGTC
>DASXQD010000021.1:0-5704 GCA_036493195.1 Gemmatimonadaceae bacterium
ATCACCCAGCAGCGTGGCAGCTCTCCGGGAATGGCCTCGAGCGTCTGGGTCGTGATGCCGATTACGGGTTGCAGGCGCATACCTGGATAATAAACGGTCTCAGGCCAGCGGGCGCGCGTTTTCTTCCAGCCCTGGCACCGAGTCCAGCCCCACGCCCTCGGCCGTCTCCGCGATCAGCGAATCCACCACGGCCTTGAGGTCGCCCGTCTTCTCCCACACCGCGAGCTGCCGGTCGGCCGAGGTGCCCTCGCTCAGGATCCGGAACGCATACTCCACATCGCTGCGACTTCCCAGCTCGTCCACCACATCGTCGATGAACCAGGATACGAGCTCGCGCACGAGATCCTTGGCCGGTGCTTCCTGCTTGCGACCGAGGTCGACGAGATTGCCGTCGAGCCCCCAGCGCACCGCGCGCCACTTGTTCTCCTCGATCAACTCGGCGTTGTAGACCCGGAAGGTGATGTTGTCGCGCCGCAGCTTCCACAGCTTCGCGATGATCGCCTGAAAGATCGCGGCGATGCAGATCGCCTCGTCCACGCGCGTGCACACATCGCAGATGCGGAATTCCAGCGTGGGATACAGATGGTGCGGCCGTACGTCCCACCAGATCTTGGAACCATCCGGGATGCACTTCGTGCGTACCAGTGTGTCGAGCAGATTGTGGAAGTCCGACCAGTCGCGAAACACGCGAGGCACACCGTTGCGCGGGAAGTTCCGAAAAACGATGCTCCGATACGACTTGAGTCCCGTATTGCGCCCCATCCAGAAGGGCGAGCTGGTGGCAAGGCAGAGCACGTGCGGCATGAAGTAGCGCGCCGCGTTCATCGCATCGATGCGGAACTCCGGATCTTCGATCCCGATGTGCACGTGCGTGCCGAAGATGAGCAGCGACTGCGCGAGCTCCGCCATGTCGGCCTTCACCCCGATGTACCGCTCGAGCGGCGTGATCTCCTGGGTCACCCACGAGGAGAACGGATGCGTTCCCGCGGCCGCCACGCGCAGTCCGCTCTTCGTCACGTGCGAGATCACCGAATGCCGCAGCTTCACGAGCTCCGCACGCGCCGCCGCGGGAGTGTTGCACACGTTCGTCCCGACCTCGACGATCGACTGATGCAGCTCCGGCTTTACCTGCTCGAGGATGATCCGGTCGCCGTCGAGGATCTCCTGGATGTACGACTTCAGCTCGCGAGTTTCCGGATCGATGATCTGGTACTCCTCCTCGATCCCGATCGTGAGTGACGGTGGCTTCATCGACATACTCCCAGGAGACTCATCGCGGCTCGATCACGTACGTAGGAACATTCGAGCCACCCCCGGCGGTGACGTTGAGCAGCGCCGCTGTTCCCAGGCGCGTCATGCACCCCTCCACATACGCGCCATCCGACACGAATGGCGCCGTATCCAGCATCCGGTCGAAGATCCTGAGCTCGCCATTCACCACCGAGGGATACGCCTCCGTTGGGAGCGTGATGCGATCCTGCACGATATACGGCTCGTCCTCCGCAGCCGCGAGCCCGGCTTCCCACTCGGCGTCCGTCGCCTCCCAGCCGAGCACGATGCCCTTGCCGCCGTATTCGTCGTTGGGCTTGAGGACGAGACGATCGCGGTTCTCACGAATGAATTCCGGGAGGTCGACCTTCTTGCCATCGAAAATGGTATGCCGGCGCTCCACCACGCGCGTCCACGGGATGTGCGCCTGGATCGCTTCCCGCTCCTCGGCGCCGAACAGCCGCGCGTTGCGCTCGTCGCTGAGCACCGCCAGACTCGCCTTCTTGTGCAGCAGCTTGCACGAGAACGGGTTCACCATGCACACCGCGCGATCGCGCACCGCGCGAATCACGGGACCGTCGATCCCGCATCGCTCCACGAGCTCGTGGATCAGCACGCGCTTGTAGATCAGGTCGATCGCGAAATCCCCTGCGCGCAGCACGCCACCCTCGTACTCCACCTCGCGCGGGTCGATGATCCGGGACTCGAGCCCCTGACTCAGGAAGTAGCGCTCGAAGAGCACGAACTCGCTGAACGTCGGCACCTCGCGCCAATCGAGAATCGCTATGCGGGGCTTCTTGCGCGTGCCCGAGAATTCCTCGTAGGCGCCGAGCAGCGATCGCAGCACGCCCGCGCGCGCGGGCAGCGGGCGAAGGGCGTGGTGCCGCTGAAATTCGCGCATCACCGGCATCCCCTCGAACACTTCGGAGAGCGAATCATTGTATGCCGCACCCGCCGGCGTCTCGGCGTTGTACTCGGTGAAGCGCAGCCCCTTCCCGGCGTCGACGAAAAACGCATCGAGTCGCGAGGTCGGGCTCGCGGCCGCGAATCCGGAATCCACCATCACCAGCTGCTCTTCCCAGTCGGTGAGCCTGAGCTGCTGCCGCACGCTCTCATCCGCGAGGGCGGCGCGCTGCGCCGTCGCGAACGCGCGCAGCACGATCGCGGCGCGATCGCGGCACAGGGCGTATTCGCCCGGCGTCATCCATCGCGGGCGCACCACGGTGCACACGGGTCTCCCTCCGAACGTGAGCCCGCGCCGCTCGATCTGCTCCTCGAGCCACGCCTGCGAGTCGTTCGCCAACCCTCCGCCCGCGAGCAGGTCGTGATAGCGGGTGATCGCATCCGGCGCCTGCCCCCCACTGCTCACCCTCCGCGCCGCCCGAACAGAAACTCCCCGCGCTCGACCTTCATCTTGCGCCGGGGCGACTTCGCGAGACGAATCGTGAGATCCGCCATGTGCTTCACGGTCCAGTCGAAGTAGTGCGGTGTGAGCGAGTTGACGTCCATGTCGGGCGCGGGATTCATGAAGTCGATCGCGTATGGAATCCCATCGCGCACCGCCCACTCCACCGTGTTCATGTCGTAGCCGAGGGCCTTCACGAGCGTGAGGGAATCCTTCACCACGCGCGCGCCGAGCTCGGGCGCCAAATGCTCGTGCTCCACGTGATATTTGCGCTCGCGCGGATCGTACTTCATCGCGAGCACCTCGCTCTGACCGAGGCAGAGGCAGCGAATGTACTGATCCCACTCGATGAACTCCTGCAGCACCATCGTCAGCTGCCCGGAGCCATCGTAGGCCGCGAAGAGCTCCTCGAGCGTGCGGCAGATGTAGACGTCCCTCCACCCGCCGCCATGCGCATCCTTCAACACGCACGGCAATCCTACATAGGAGAGAATTCCCTCCCAATCCAGAGGGTACACGAGATTGCGCAGACTCTCCTGATGATGGATGCCGGGGATGTACTCCTTGTTCGGCAGCACCACGGTCTTCGGACTGGCGACGCCAAGCCTCGTCGCGAGCCCTGCCTCGAAGAACTTGTCGTCCGCCGTCCACATGAAGGGGTTGTTGATCACCGCCACCCCCTGCAGCACGGCGTACTTGAGGTACGAGCGATAGTACGGCACCTCGTGCGAGATGCGATCGACGAGCACCGCATACTCCGTCGGGTCGTCCATGCGCGTTCCGCCCAGCTGCACCAGCTCCGCGGTGACCCCCACATCCCGCTCGTTCACTTCCTTGATGAACGCAGGGGGAAAGCTCCACTCACGCCCCACGATCAACCCGATCCGCCTCTCCTTTCCTTGCGCCATCGCCTGGCTCCCCTTTCAGTGCCTGTCAATCGCTTCCGCCGATGTACATGCGAACCATTCGCTCCCACCACGGCCAATCGTGCGCCCACCCGTCCCACACGCGAAAAGCGTGCGGGATGCTCTTCCCCCATAGCGTCCGCGAGAACATTTCGTTGGTCCAGTGCATGGGATCGTCGCGCCCGATCGCGAAAATGATGTCCATGCGCCGGATCGCCGCCAGCCGCGCCGGATCGTGCTCGTTCCTGATGAAGTCCGCGGGGTTGTTGAAGTAGACCGCATCGTCCGAGTAGCCGCCCGTCTGCTCCTTGATGTCGTACAGTCCGCTCATTCCCAGCACGCGTCCGGTGATGCCCGGATGGCGCAGCCCGAAGCTCATCGCGTGGTACGCGCCGAAGCTCGCGCCCGTGGTGATCAGAAAGGCGTTGTCGTTCAGGTGCGTGGACAGCGGCAGCACCTCCTGCAGGAGATAGCGCTCGTACGCCTCGTGCCTGCGCGCGCGATCCGCCGGATGCCGGTGCGTCGCATACCAGCTCTCGTCGTCCACACTGTCGACGCAGTACAGCTGCAGCCACCCCTTCTCGAGATGCTCGCCGAGCGCGCCGATCATTCCGCGATCTTCCCACTCGAAGAAGCGTCCCATCGACGTCGGGAACACGAGCGCGCGCGCGCCCGCGTGGCCGAAGATGAGCATGTCCATGTCCTTGCCGAGCGATGGGCTCTTCCAGCGACGGTGCTCACGATGCATCAACGGCTCGAGGGATAGAGGAAGTGCAGCATCGCGGGCGCGATGGCTGCCCACGCCGACTCCGTGTGCCGCGCGCCCTCGATCTCCTCGTAGTGCAGCGTGTCGCCCGGCACCCATCCTTTCGCCACGAGCGCATCGCGCACGCGCCGCGCGCCCGCCACCACCCCCTCTCCCTCGGCCGTTCCCGTCGACAGCCAGATCCTGAGCGGCGGCGCTGAGTGCAGCGCGCGCACGCGGCGCACGATGAACCGGTTGTCCCACCACACGCTTGGCGAAAGCACGGCGACGTTCCAGAAAATTCCCGAGTACTTGAGCGCCAGGTAGAGCGAGACGAGGCCGCCCAGTGATGAGCCGCCGATGCCCGTGGCGCGCGCGCCCGGGAGCGTGCGGTATTCGGCATCGATGAACGGCTTGAGCTCCTCTACGAGCATGCGCCCGTACCGGTCCGCGTTCCCTCCGGCGCGTTTGGCGGAGTCGCGCGTGGGCGTGTACTCATCCATGCGATACGCGCCGGCGTTATAGATCCCGACGATGATGAGAGGCGTCACGAGCCCCGCGCCAATGGTCTGCTGCGCCGCCTCGTCCAGATGCCATTCGCCGCTGAAGGAGGTCGCCTCGTCGAAGAGGTTCTGGCCATCCTGCATGTAGAGCACGGGATAGCGTCGCTCGAGCTCCTCGTCGTACCCGGGCGGCAGATAGACGATGACGTCGTGCTCGCTGGACAGAAAGCGCGAGCGCACGCCCTCGTGAATGCGGAAGTGACCCGTGAGGGTGTGCGGTTTTTGCTCTTCTGGCATTGGGGAAATTGAGAGGAGACCCCACTCTCGAGGCAAGTGCCGAACCAGACGGGCACGAATCTAACCAATAGAACGAATCGAATCAGTACGATCCGGGCACTATCGCGCGCGAAAAGCCGAGATCAAAGCAAGTGATCTTTGACTGGAAACAAAAGGGTCGAGGCATCCGCTTCGCAGTTAACTCTCGCACTTGCCCTGCGTCAGTTGCCAACCAAAGAACCAACGCTTTCCATGCGCCCCGCCCCATCTCCGCGCACGTTTCGATTCGTCCCATTGGTCTGATTCGTGTCCAGCGGTTCACCCGAGCTTACTCGGCCTCGAGTCCGGGGGGCGCCACCGTGATCAGCCGCGCCCCGAACCGGCACGCCTCGATGTATTCCGGCTCGCTCACCGCGCAGAACGTCTCGCGCACTTCGGGTCGCTGCTCCAGGCTCACCGACTCCTCGCCAACCGCTTCGTAGCACCGTGACTTGAGATGGTGCTCCGTCACCTTCTGGCAGAACGACACGCCATCGGCCGTCTTCGCGCTCACATCTATGATGTTCTTCACCACGCCGATGATGCACCACTCGCGATATTT
>DASXQD010000022.1:0-4300 GCA_036493195.1 Gemmatimonadaceae bacterium
CCTCGCGATAGAGTGTGAGGAATCCCTCGAACTTCACGATGCTGCCCGTGGAGCGGAACAGATACGCGCGCGGCTGGCCATCCGACCTCCGGCCCTGGTTGCCATCGATGAGAAAATCGACGGTGGTCGTGTCGAACACGGCCGGCGCCATCTGCGATGCCATGAAGCGCTTCCAGATCAGCTCATAGAGCTTGAACTGCTCGGGCGTCAAGAACTTCTTGACGTGCTCCGGGCGGCGCGTGGGATCCGTGGGACGCACGGCCTCATGCGCGTCCTGCGTATTCGCCTGCCCCGCCTTGCCATAGAGCTGCGCGCCCTTCGCGAGAAACTGCGCGCCGAAGAGTGCCGTGAGATAGTCGCGCGCCTGCTGCGCCGCGAGCTCGGAGATGCGTGTGGAGTCCGTACGCATGTACGTGATCAGTCCCACCGCGCCCTCGGCACCGAGCTCGACTCCTTCGTACAAGCCCTGCGCAACGCGCATCGTCTTCTTGCTGCCGAAGCTGAGCTTCTTCGCTCCCTCCTGCTGCAGCGTGCTCGTGGTGAACGGCGCCTGCGGATTCTTGCGACGCTCGCGGCGGCGCAGGTCCGTCACCTGGAACGTCTCGCGCGACTTCACCGCGTTGACGACTTCCATCGTCTCGCGCTCGTTCGAGAGCTCGGTCTTCTTCCCGTTCACCTGGTGCAGGCGCGCCGTAAATCGCTGCCCATCCTTCTCGAGCAGCGCTTCGATCGACCAGTACTCGACAGGCTTGAACGCGCGGATCTCGCGCTCGCGCTCGACGATCAGGCGCAGCGCGACGGTTTGCACCCGGCCGGCCGAAAGCCCCTTGCGCACAGTTTTCCAGAGGAGCGGGCTCGCCTTGTAGCCGACCAACCGGTCGAGCACGCGGCGGGCCTGCTGCGCATGGACCTTCTTCTCGTCGATCACGCCAGCGTTCGCGATGGCCTGATGGACCGCATCGCTCGTGATCTCGTGAAAGAGCACGCGCTCCGGCGCAGGCGATCCCTTCTGCTTGATCGTCTCGGCCACGTGCCACGCGATCGCCTCGCCTTCGCGATCAGGATCGGTCGCAATGTAGACGTGCGACGCAACCTTCGCCGCACCGCGAAGCTCGGCGAGCGTCTTCTCCTTGCCGGGCACAGGAACGTATTTCGGCGCGAAGCCGTGCTCGATGTCGATGCCGAGTCCCTTCTCGGGAAGATCGCGCACGTGACCGACCGTCGCGCGAACGCGATACTCGTTGCCGAGATACTTGCCGATGGTCTTCGCCTTGGCCGGCGACTCGACGATCACCAGCGACTTGCCCGCCATTCCCGGAACGTCGAGCTCGGGAATGTCATTGCGCGACGACTTCCTGGCGGACGCGCGCTTGCGTGCGGCAGCGGGCGCCGCGCTCGGCGCGTTGATCGCCTTCTTCGCACGCGGGCGCTTGGTCACGAGCGCGACCGGCGCGCTCTTCGCGACGGGCGCATGCGCACCGTTCGCCGACGCCGCTTTGGCAGGCTTCGCGCGCTTCGCCGCGGAGGTCGTCTTTCCTTTCTTACGTGTAGCCATTTATCAGTGCACCGTCACATTGTCGCCGTTGAGGCCATCATCGAGATAGCCAACGCCTTCCATGAGTGCCCGTATGTCGTCGATCGCGATACGGCCATCGATCTGCTGAAGCGCTCGTTCGATCAGCTGCTCCAGCTCGGCTGATGACAGCAAGCCGGAACCGCTCAGGGCAATGAGGTGTCCCCAGGCGTCCGGTGCGAACCGTCCCCGCTCGTGCGGTCCAAGCACTCTGAATGTCATCTATGTCTCCCGAGGGCGCGGCTGCCCATTATCCACGATTGCCCCGCGCCATCGCCACAAAACCACCGCGAATCGTATCCAATCGCGGAATTAATTAAAAACAAAGGACTTACCGCGTTCGTTCCAGTGCCACTTTGGCAAGCTAGTCTGGCTGTCAAGGCAGGGCAAGACGCGCAATCGTGGCGATAAGTTGTTGCGATTTAACGACTTCCACATCAATCACGTGATCCGCCTCCAGATATCCCGCTTCGCGCTCCTGCAGCAGTTTTTTCAGGGTATCCAGGGGGTTGGCAGTCTGCAACAACGGTCGAATGCGGCGTCCCCGCAAGATCCTTCCGATCGCCACTTCCGCTTTCACGCGAAGGTAGATCATACGCGCGGGAGGCCGCAAAAGTGCCGCCGCACCAGGAATCGTAGTCCAGCCACCGCCGGGCGCGAGCACCATTCCGCCAGTTTTGGCGAGCTCTCGCGTGAGGGAAAGCTCGAGCTCGCGGAAGCCGGGCTCGCCCACTTCCGAGAAGATCTGCGCGATGGATTTGCCCTCCCGACGCTCGATCTCGGAGTCGAAATCGAGAAAGGGACGCGCGAGCCGGCGAGCCACCCTTCGGCCGACGGTCGATTTTCCCGAGCCCGGCAACCCCACGAGAATGAGGTGCGGGCTATTCGATTCGATCGTGAATCCGTCCGGCAATGTGTGCGACGTAGGCGTCGTGATTACGCTTTGTCTCCGCGATCGAATCTCCGCCGAATTTTTCGAGCATCGCCTGGGCGACGATGAAGCAGACCATCGCCTCCGCGATCACACCAAGCGCCGGCACGGCAGTGACGTCGCTGCGCTCGGCCGTCGCGGCCGCGGGAGCGGATGTCGCGAAGTCGACGGTGCCGAGCGGGCGCATGAGAGTGGAGATCGGCTTCATCCCCACGCGAACGACGAGCTGTTCGCCGGTGGTGATTCCGCCTTCGAGCCCTCCCGCGCGATTGGTGCGACGCTTCACGTTCCCTGTGCGCGCGCTGTTCGCTTGCAGCTCGATCTCATCGTGCACCTCCGAGCCCGGCAGGCGCGACGACTCGAAGCCGATGCCGATCTCGACTCCCTTCACCGCGGGAATCGACATGAGCGCCGCGCCGAGCCGGCCATCGAGCTTGCGATCCCACGAGACGTGGGAGCCGAGTCCGACGGGCACGCCGCTGCAGATCACCTCCACGATTCCGCCTAGAGTGTTCCCTTCCTTCTTCGCGGCATCGATGCGCTCGATCATGCGCTGCTCCGCGCTCGCGTCGAGCGTGCGAAGCGGAGAGACATCAACTGCAGCGTTGAGATCTGCGGGGAGAACGTCGGGACGCGCGGCATCGATACCACCGAGATGAATCACGTGGCTGCCCGCCGTGATGCCGAAGTCGCGGAGAAACTTCCGGCAGATCGCGCCGGCGGCTACGCGCGCGGTGGTCTCGCGGGCGGAAGCGCGCTCGAGAATGTCGCGCGCATCATCGCGATCGTACTTGAACACGCCGGAGAGATCGGCGTGACCCGGACGCGGACGGGTGACGTTGCGCTTCCGCGGCGCGGGGTCGCCCTCTCGCGGCGCGGAATCCATGATCTCCGTCCAGCTCTTCCAGTCTCGATTGGGAATGAGCATCGCTATCGGGGAGCCGAGCGTCTCGCCGGCGCGAACGCCTGAGAGGAACTGCACCGCGTCCTGCTCGATCTGCATGCGTCGCCCACGACCATAGCCCTGCTGCCGCCGCACGAGGTCGACGTCGACATCGGAGGCGAGGAGGGCGAGACCGGCCGGCATTCCCTCGAGAATCGAGACGAGAGCCGGTCCATGTGATTCACCGGCGGTGGTGAAACGAAGCATGGTGGAAAGCTGGGGGAGACAAAGACGGCGACGATGGTGATGGATAAAGTACGGCCGCCAGTCGCAGATCGCGACGGGCGGCCGAAAAAGCTAACGAACGAACCGACTACGCGTGCGAGGTTACGAGCAGGCCGCCAGCTGCGACGCCGTCACTCTCAGAATCACGACGCCATGTGCCGTCGCGCCGACGATCACGATGTTGCCGCCACCGGTGGGCGCCGACTTGATCGGGCCGATCACCGGGTCGCGAGTTGGAACTACGAGACAGCGCGAGTAGAAGTTCGTATTGTAGACCTCGACCTGCGGCTGGCTGGACGCCGCGAAGAAGAGGTGTGTGCCGCCAGATGGACCAGGCGCGGGAATGCCGGCGTTCTGCGGGTGGAAGTCGATTCCGGCGTTACCGGCCGACGTCTGCAACATGCCCTGCAGACGGAGCGAGCTGTCGAAGAGATAAGTGGAGTCGGCACGCACACCTGCAAGCTCGCCGTCGAAGTTGATCGCCACTCCGGAAACAGGAGTCGCGGTGTTCGCGATGAAGTCCGTGACGAGGAACGAGCCGGAGACACCGTTGTCGATCGCGGGAATGGGCAAGTTGTGGGTGATGCCCACCTCATCGACGAACGTCGTCGTGAAGCCCGCGGTGACA
>DASXQD010000023.1:0-2549 GCA_036493195.1 Gemmatimonadaceae bacterium
GGGGGGGGGTGGTGGGGGCGGCCGCGAAGGGATGAGCGGAGCGCCGTCCAGCGACCCCGAGATCCGTAAGATGCTCGAGCTCCTCGCGCGAGATCTGGCGGCTACCAAGGCCGCAAAGTATCGCGACGCGATACCCACCACGGTGCAGGATGTTCGGGATTCGTGGGAGTGGATGTTGAACGGCGACATCTCCACCTTGACGGAGAAGGTGGTCGAGGACGTGCAGCAGGATTTGATGGACACGTTCGTAGACACCACCTGGCCCACGTGTCCTCGGCATCCCAATCACCCGCTGTGGTTCCACGACGACGCATGGCATTGCGAGCGTGATCGTGAGCCGCTTGCCCCGCTCGGCGGACTGGGACAGATACTTCCGCCACCACCGCCCGAACCTCCGTTCGTTCCCGGGCCTTTCGTGCGCCGACCGAAGCAGAGCTGAGTGCCTGCTACATCGATGGGCGTGCGTCCAACCCAAAATCGATCTTGACGCGATCGAGCCACGCATTGTCGTCCAGCGCGCCGAAGTCGACCCACGCCTCATCGTTCATACCCCGGCGCCAGCCGAGGAATGGCGCTGCGTCCGGACCCACGGGATGGCGGAGCTGCCACGAATTGCTCGTGGCGATCTCGAGAACCTTGTCACCCACCAGCGATGGCGACGCCGGATTCTGCAATACGGTGGCGAACAGCGCGGCATTGCGATGCCGGTGTGGATAGGGCGACGGAGCGTACGCACTGCCGATATTCCGGGCCATCGGGGTGTCGATGATCCCCGGCTCGACGATCGCTACTCGAATACCAAAGCGCTTCACTTCCTGCGCGAGACACTCGCTGAGCGCCTCGAGCGCGAATTTCGATGCCGTGTACGACGCCATGGGCGCCATCGCGATGTGTCCCGCGACCGAAGCGATGTTGATGATGCACCCGCTGCCGCGCGCACGCATCGAAGGTACGATCGCCTGAATGCATCGGATGACACCGAAATAATTCGTTTCCATCACCTCACGGAAGGCGGCCAGCGGCAGCTCCTCGACTGAGCCCATGCGCTCGATGCCTGCGTTGTTCACGAGCACATCGACCGGCCCGAGCGTTTTCTGTACTTCATCGCTCGTTGAACGGACTGACGCATCGGAATCAACATCCATCGTGAAGACGGAGATCGGCAATCGTTCCTTTGCCGCGACGTTCGCAAGCTCGGGCGAGCGGGCAGGATTTCTCATGGTCGCGGCAACGGTGTGTCCTGCGCGACCGAAGGCGAGTGCGGTCGCCAGCCCTATCCCGGTGCTGGAACCGGTGACGAGAACGATGGCCATACGAGTTCCATTGTTGGAGAAGCGCTGATCGCGAACGCTGACCAGGACTACGTTGGTTGCGCCCGGTCGTATTGGCAATGGCCCAGGATCCGAGTAGCGAGGCGGAAAATCCGACTTCTACTTGGCCAGCAACTCCATGACGCGCTCCCTCGGCACCTTCGTCCCCTCCGTCGCGAACACCCGCATCACGCGCGTCGACTCGTACAGCTCCTGCGCCAGCAGCGGCAGGTTGATGGCTGCAGGCCACCCACTCGCCCCCAGCCGCCGCACCTCTCCGCCGCGCATCCGCACCGGGAGATCGAGTCCCAGCATGCGCGGCTTTTCCGGATAGTCGAGCAGCACATCGCCCGGCGCGACGCCAAGCTCGCGTGCGAGCGCATCCTCCACCTCGAGCACGCGCGCGCGCTCGCCCGCGATCCAGTCACCCTGTCCCGCACCCAGCTCGGCCGCCGAGCACTCGAAGGCGCGCTTGTGCAGGCGGCGATTGCGAAGCGCGAACAGCAGCGACGATGGGGCGCGTTCCTCGAGGCGGTGCAGCAGTCCCTCATCGGTGAAGCCCGCGAGCTCGCGCTCGTCGATCGCGCCCGTGCGCAGCGCCTCTTCGACGAGACGCTTGTACATCGCCGTGGCGCTTCGCACCGCGTGATGCCAGTACACGTTGCGATACATCTGATATTTAGCGAAGAGCAGCGACTCGAGCGCCGCGAGCCCTTTCTCGACGATTCCGATCGCCAGCGCGCCGCTCGAGGGATCCTGCACGATCGTGAGCGAGTGCAGGAGGCGGTCGACGTCGATCTCGCCGTACGGGACGCCGCACATGAGCGCGTCGCGCTTCAGATATTCGATCTTGTCGAGGTCGAGCGATCCCGAGATCAGCCCCTGCAGCGGGCTCTCGCTCTCGCCCGTGATGATCGCGTGCGCGCGCATTGCCGCGCTCGCGCCGATGGTGCTCGCGAGCACCTCGCCGATCTCACCGCCGATGATGAGCGTGCGGGCCACGGCCTCGTGGTGCAGCGCCCCGATCTCCTCGAGCGCGTGCGAGAATGGATAGTGTCCCACATCGTGCAGCAGCGCGGCCGCACGCACGATCGCGCACTCATCCGCGGGCAGGCGCGCGAGCTCGCCGCGCTCGCGCAGCAGACCGAGCGTGCGACCGGTGAGATGGTACGTGCCGAGCGCGTGCTCGAAGCGCGAGTGCGTGGCGCCGGGATAGACGAGGAATGCGAGACCCAGTTG
>DASXQD010000024.1:0-8626 GCA_036493195.1 Gemmatimonadaceae bacterium
TGATGGCTACATGGCGCCTGAAGGAATGACCCTGGACAATTGGGACAGACCCGAGCACAAGAACTGGGGAGCGCAGTGGGGCGCCCTGATGAGCTGGATTATCAATCAGCAATTCTTCCGCGAGAACCTCAAGCTCGGACCAGGAGGAGAAACCGGCCCGGTGAACGACCTGGTTCGCAGCACCACGGAGCGCATCGGTGCCAACATCATGGGCAAGCGCATGTTCGATCAAGGCGAGCGCGCCTGGCCAGAGGACGCTCCGTTCCACACACCGGTATTCGTTCTGACCCACGAGAAACGCGAACCCTGGGCGCGCCCTGGCGGGACGACCTTTCACTTCATCAATGAGGGGCCGGAGCGCGCCCTGGAGCTGGCTCGGAAATCGGCGGGCAGCCGGGATGTCCGTATCGCAGGTGGAGCGGATGTGATCCAGCAGTACCTGAACCTGGATGCAGTCGAGGAGCTGGAAATTGCCCTGGCACCCGTGTTGTTTGGCGGCGGGCGGCGTCTCTTCGAGAACCTGCGCGAGCCCGGGCCGCAGTTTCGCATCGACAAGGTTCTCGATGGCCCAGCTGCGACACACCTGCGCTATGTGCGTGCGTGAGGGCTGCCGAACATCGATTTACGATGACGATGCTTGCAGCAGACGCGAGGAACGCCTATCGTCATCGGCATTCGAGCGACGTGTCTCGACGACCAGCACAATTCCGGGAGAGTCTGAATGAAATATGTCCTCAGCTGGTTCGAACGCCCGCAGGGTTCGCCCATGGAGTACGAGAACGCCCAGAAGCGTATTCTCGAGGTATTCGGTCAGTGGAAGGCACCCGCCAATTTCAAGATCGAATTCTTCGTCATACGAGTCGGCGAGTGGGGTGGGCACATGCTCGTGGAGTGCGACGATCCGGTGACCGTTCACAAGTTTTGCTCGATGCTCCCGGCATTCGTGTTCGAGGCGCGACCCGTCGTCACGATCGAGGAAGCCGTGCGGGGCGAGCTCGAGGTCATGGCCTGGCGAGATGGACTGAAACGCGGCTGAGCGCCGACACGCTTAGCTACCCGTTCACCGCGTCGCGCGATTCATGCGCTCCATGCGCTTTCGCGCTTCCTCGACGCGTGGCTGCAACTCCGGATCGGCGTTCTTCCACAGGTCCACGAACCGGCCGTAGTACTCCGTCGCATGCTTCGTGTCGCCAGCGCTCTCGTACAGCTCGCCCAGACGGTAGAGCGACGGCGCGAGATAGAAGCGATCCAGGTAAAAGCGCCCGTTGCCGTTCATCTCGACGTACTTCGTCAGATACGCGCGAGCGGAGTCGGAACGGCCGCCGCGGTCGAAGGCGAGACCGATCATGAGCGGCGTGCAGGTGATGCAGTTACTCGTCGGCAATCCATCGGGCTCGTTGTCGCCACTTCGATAGTAGGCGATGGCGCTATCGGTCTTCCCCTCCGCAAGCGCGATATCTCCGCGGATTCGTTCTGCGAACACGGCTTCCTGCCGTCGCGAGAGCTCGTTTAGCCGTGCCTGGTGCTGGTTGAGCACATCGCGCGCCTTTGCTGCAGCCCCAAGTCGTGCATAGCCCAGCGCCAACCAAATACTCTGATCGCGCTCGACGGGAACGGACGCCACTGGCGTCGTGCGGAGGGCGGCATCGAGCTCCGCGATGCCACGCGGCGCATCGCCTCGCAGATGGCCATCGAGCATCGCCTGCTGATACGCCACGAGATCCGGGCTCACCGTGTCGGCTCGCACGCGAGCCTCCGCGTCATTCACTTGCACGAATCTGCGCTCGCTCTCGTGCAGCCGACCTCGGGCGATAGCGACTCCGACCATTCCATCCTGCGCGTCCAGCGCATCGCGCGCTTGCGAACTGTCGGCAGCCGCGCGCGCGAATCGCTCCAATCCATCATAGTCGCGCCGGTTCCAAAGCTCGTCGGCATGAATGTTACCGGACGGAAATGAGGCGCTGCGGCTCGCCAACAGCGTCGACACGCTGTCGAAGCTCGCATGCCGGCCCAAGCCGGTGTACAGGAAGGCGAGGTTGGCGAGAAGCGTTCCGTTGTTCGGCTCCCCCGCGAGTGCGAGCTTGAAGAATTTTTCGGCTTCGCCATAGTTGCGCGCAGCCGAGAGCGCATTCGCCAGTGTGTTCGCCGCATCGATGTTCGTGGAATCCAGCTCCACTGCGCGCCGAAGCGCCGGTATCGCCTTCGTCCGGTCGTTCGCGGTGTAGTAGTACGCGCCCTCCACATTGTACCGCTCCCGTTCCGGCAACCTGTCCCGCAGCCGGAACGCGGCGGCAAGCGCGTCGTTCGCTTGCGCATTTCGGACGCGACCGCCGAGTGTCTGCAACGAGAACGCGAGCTGCACGTAGCCCATCGCGAAGTTGCTGTCCTGCCGAATCGCGTCGTGGAAGTAGTCGATCGCGCCTTGATAGTCCCCGACGATGTCATTGGCACGGAGACCGGCCGCATAGCTCCGGAGTGCCCCCAGCGATGCGGTGCTCACCTGCTCGAGCGGCGGCGCATCGCGCACGGACTTGAGCGACTCGCCGATCTTCCCGCGAAGTGACTTCGTGAGGCGGTCCACGGAGGGGATGAGGTCGCCCGCATCCTTGGCCGATTCGTGGTACGACGCGAGCTCGTCCCCGCTTTCGGCCGCCACGAGCCGCGCGGTGACGATGTAGCCGCTGCCCGCAGGCACCACGCTTCCGGTGACGACGGCCTTCGCGCCCGCGCGCTGCGCGACCTCGCGGGCGGTCGCAAAGTCGATGCGCGCCGTGTCGGGACGCTTCATCAGCTCGAGCGCCGCGACGACGGCGCTCGTCGGCACCACGTGAACCGCGCGGCTCTGCGACAGGTTTGTCCGCACCGCCTCCGCGATCGTCGAGCCGAGCGAGGAATCGACGGACGGCGCATCGAACGAGGCGACGAGCACCTTGTCGCTCGCCAGGAGCTTGCCCGACGCGAGGAGCGATCCCGCGGGGCCGATGCCGAGCGCACGCATGATCATCCATCCCGCGACCAGCAGCGCGAACGCACCCACGGCGACGAGACCGCCGCGCGTCGCGCGCTTCCACGAGACGTGCGGGCTCGCCTTGATCGCGAGCGTCGCCATCGTGCCCTGCACGCCGGCGAGCGACGGCGTGCCGCCGGGCGTGTAGGTCGGGGTCGCCATCGCCGCCCGGCGCGAGACGAACTGCGCGTACGCGGTGAACAGGATCACGGGCAGCCCGAGCGCCATGACGGCGAGCGCGCCCGGAAATACCCAATCCGGAAGCCCGATCGCGATGATCGCCGCGCGTGCGACGATTGCGACGCCCAGGAATGCGGCGGCGTACACCGCGAGCGCGCGCACGAGCATCGCGCGCCCACCAATGAGGATCGCGGGCATCGCGGCCTGCGGTGCCGAGGGCGACGCGACAACCTCGAGCAGGCGGAGCAGCTCGGTCGCGCTCTGCGGGCGCGACGCCGGATCCTTCGCCAGGCACTCCATGATGAGCGACGCGAGCGCCGGCGGGCAGTCGGGGCGAAGCATGGCGACCGGCTTCGGCGTCTCGCTCATGTGCGCGACGAGCAGCTTGTGCGGCGGCAGGCCGGGAAACGGTGGCTGCCCCGCGAGCAGCTCGTACGCGACGCAGCCGAAGGCGTAGATGTCCGCGCGATGATCGGTGGCGGGGTCGCCCGCCGCCTGCTCGGGCGCCATGTAGGCCGGAGTGCCGATCGCCGTGCCGAGCTGCGTGAGCGTGGCCCCGGACGCCATCGAAGTCGCGGCCGCGATGGCCTTGGCGATCCCGAAGTCGGTGACGACTGCCGTGTGCCCGGAGAGGAGGACGTTGTCGGGCTTGATGTCGCGATGCACGACGCCGTGCTCGTGCGCGTACGCCAGCGCGCGCGCGACATCGCGCAGGATGCCCACCGCCTCGGCGATCGAGAGCGGCCCGCGACCCAGCCGCGCGCGAAGGCTCTCGCCCTCGACGAACGGCATGGTATAGTAGGGCAGCCCTTCGAGGTCCCCCGCCGCGAGCACCGGGACAATGTTGGCCTGCTGGAGCGAGGCCGCCACGCGGATCTCGCGCTCGAACCTGCTCGCGGAGACCGCGGCCGAGAGCTCGGGCGAGAGGAGCTTCACGACCACGCGGCGTCCGAGGCGGTGCTCCTCGGCCACGAACACGCGCGACATGCCGCCGCCGCCGAGCTCGCGCTCGAGCGTGTAACTCCCGGAGAGCGAGTCCTGAAGGCGCGAACGGAGATCGGACAATGTCGACTGCCGTGTGAGGGGGGAACGACGGCGAATCTAGGGGCTCGCAGTGCAGATAGCCAATACTTGCGCCATTGGCTCACCAGCACGCGCAGCTGTTCGCCGCACAGAGCACGGTCGCTTTGCGGAGGTTGCCCAAGTGCCGATTCTGCGCTACGTTGCGCGTTCCCTTGGAACGCCCGGATTCATCAGGCGTACCATGACTTCGCGGTGTGTTTTTGCCGCGATTCGAGCATTTTTCCGGAAATTCGGGGCGTGGCGCAGCCCGGTTAGCGCGCCTGGTTCGGGACCAGGAGGTCGGTGGTTCAAATCCACTCGCCCCGACTGATAGCAGCTGATGGCATTGGAGTCTCTTCGACGATCGCCGAGGAGACTCCTTTTTTTGCGCCTGCTCGCCCGTGGCGATGAAACAGGCCACCCGCCGCGCCCGTACGACCCTGTGCCCCGCCCCACCGAGTTCCGTGCACCAAGGGAGCACCATGACCGCATCCCGCAATCCGGGACGTGTCGCCGGCCTCTGGTACCTGTCTCTCGTTTTCCTCGGCCCACTCCGGCTCATCTACATCCCCGAAAAGTTGTTCGTCACCGGGAACGCGACCGCGACCGCGAACAACATCCTCGGGCACGAATGGCTCTTCCGCTTCGGGATGATCACCGATCTGATTGGCGCAGTGGTCCTGATCTATCTCACGATGGCGTTCTATCGCTTGTTCGAGGACGTGGATCAGCAGCTCGCGGTACTCGTCGTGATTCTAGGCGGCGTCATGCCGGCGCTCCTCTACATCGTCAACGTCGCTACCGACGCGAGCGCACTCATGGTCGCGCGCGGCGCCGACTTTCTGAACGTGTTCGACAAGCCCCAGCGCGACGCACTAGTGATGCTGCTCCTCCGCCAGCACGGCCATCTCGTCACCGCGGCAGAAGTCCTGTGGGGCCTCTGGCTCGCGCCCCTCGGATTGCTCGTGTATCGCTCGCGATTTTTGCCGCGCTTTCTGGGAGTCTGGCTGCTCCTCAATGCTCTCGCTTACGTGCTCATAAGCTTTACCGGCGAGCTCGCGCCGCAGTACTCGGACAGGGCGTTTTTCTTCGCCCAACCGGCGCTCCTGGCCGAGCTCGCGCTCACACTCTGGCTCGTGATCAGAGGCTCCGGGCCGAAACCGCAGTTGCAGCGCGCGGCCCAGGTCTCTTTGCAAATCTGAGCTCCTAGCCATTGATTCCATCTTCGCAACAGTCCGCTCCCCCACCGCGTACGTAGCCGCACACCACACCCGGAGATAATCGATGGCGCTCACGATCACGGGTCTGTCCAAGACCTACCCGAACGGCGTTCGCGCCCTCAAGAATCTCTCGCTCAATGTGGGCAGCAGCATGTTCGGGCTGCTCGGTCCCAACGGCGCGGGCAAGAGCTCGCTCATGCGGACGATCGCGACGCTGCAGGATCCCGACTCCGGCTCGATCGTGCTCGACGGAATCGACGTCCTCACGCAGAAGGATGAGGTGCGCCGAGTGCTCGGCTATCTGCCGCAGGAGTTCGGCGTCTATCCCAAGATGTCCGCGGTCGACATGCTCTCGCATCTCGCGATCCTCAAGGGCATCGTCGTCGCGAGTGAGCGCAAAGAGATGGTCGATGCGCTCCTGCAGCAGACGAACCTCTGGGACGTGCGAAAGAAATCGCTCTCGACCTACTCGGGCGGCATGAAGCAGCGTTTCGGGATCGCGCAGGCGCTGCTCGCGAGTCCGCGCCTCATCATCGTCGACGAGCCCACCGCCGGACTCGATCCGGCGGAGCGAAACCGATTTCTCAATCTGCTCTCGTCGATCGGTCGCGACGTGACGGTGATTCTCTCCACGCACATCGTCGACGACGTACGCGAGCTCTGTCCGCGCATGGCGATCATCGCGCAGGGCGAGGTGCTGCTCGAGGGCGCGCCGGCCGAGGCGATCGCGTCGCTCGACGGGCAGATCTGGTCGCGCGTGCTCTCGAGCGACGACGAGCTTCGCGCGATCGAGGCCGAGCTCAAGGTGGTGAGCAGTCATCTCGTGGCGGGACAGCACGAGATCCGCGTGTTCGCGCCGACTTCACCGGGCGCGGGATTTCGCGCGGTTCCATCGGGGCTGGAGGACGTGTACTTCCTCAACGTCTCGCGCCAGGCTCGCAATTGAGCGCGCCGCGCCAGGTAAGCGCGATGTCTCAGTTCTGGGAGTTCTTCTCCTTCGAGCTGAAGTTCCGCGCCAAGAGCATTTCGACGTACATCTATTTTCTGTGCTGGCTGGCGTTCTCGTTCTTCTGCGTGGCCTCCGAGAGCTTCGGGCCCGTGGGCAACTCGAACGGCAAGGTGCTGCTCAACGGCCCGTACGCGAACTCGTTCAACGACATCGGCGCATCTCTGTTCGGCGTGATCATCATCGCCGCGATCTTCGGCACGTCGATCTTGCGCGATTTCCAGCGCGACACCTATCAGATGCTGTTCACGAAGCCGATCTCCAAGGGCGCGTACCTCGGCGGCCGGTGGGCGGGATCGTTCGTGACGACGGTATTCGCGTTTTCGGGGATGATGGCGGGCACGTGGCTCGGCACCTTCGCACCATGGGCGGATCAAGCGCGCATCGGGCCCAACCACCTGTGGTGGTACGTCCAGCCGTTCCTCTCCATCAACGTCATCCAGATTTTCTTTCTGGGCTCGCTCTTCTTCATGGTCGCTGCGCTCTCGCGAAAGATCTTCGTGGTGTATCTGCAGGGCGTGGCGCTCTTCATGATCTATCTGGTGGGGCTCACCGCGTACTTCGCGGCGCGATCGCTCGAGCACTTCTGGTCCGGCATCCTCGATCCGATCGGGCTGGTGCTCTACGACAACGTTTCGCGCTACTGGTCGGTGATCGAGAAGAACACGCTGCTCGTGCCGTGGGACATGAGCGGCTACTCGCCGGGCGTGTTCCTCTACAACCGCATTCTCTGGACGCTCGTTGGCGTCGCATCGCTCGTCGCGACGTGGGCCCTCTTTCCAATGTCGGTGGAAGCGCTCACCGCAAAATCGCAGGGCAAGCGCGCGGCCAAGGCTCGCCTGCTCGAGTCGGAGGAAATGCGGCCGATACGCTCGCTGGTTGCGGGGAGCTTGCCGCGCGTGCACCAGATCTTCGACGCGCGAACGAGCTTCATACAGTACCTGTCGCTCACGCGGCTGCGCGTGCGCACGATCCTGCGCGAGATTCCCTTCTGGGCGATCGTCGGGCTGCTCATCGTGTTCGCGATCAACAACGGGCAGTTCGCGGGACGAGCGGGCGAGGTGAATGTCTGGCCCGTCACCTATCTCATGCTGCAGGCCGTGGAGGGCTCGTCGACACTCTTCTTCTACATCGTCGCCACACTCTACGCGGGTGAGCTCATCTGGCGCGAGCGCGACGCGCACTTCGACGGGATCCACGACGCGCTTCCAATGGGCGAGTCGGTCGACTGGCTCTCCAAGCTCTCGGCGATCGCGGTGGTCGAGCTCATTCTGCTCACCGTGACGATGCTCGTGGGCATCGGCATGCAGACGGCGGCGGGCTACTACCACTACGAGCTCGGACAGTACTTCAAGGAGCTGTACGTTCTCACCTTCCCGCAGCTGGTCGGCTTCGCGCTGCTCGCCTTGTTCGTGCAGACGATGGTGTCGAACAAGTTCATCGGACACGGGATCGTGATCGGCGTGGTCGTGCTGCAGCCGATCCTGTTCAACTTCGGCTGGTCGAACACGCTATATCTCGTGGGACAGGTGCCCGCATACACGTATTCCGACATGAACGGGTACGGTCACTTCGTGCCGGCGCTCTTCTTCGCGGTGACGTACTGGGTGGCGATCTTCGCTGCGCTCGGCGTCATCTCGATCGCATTCACGCGGCGTGGCGCCGAGACCTCGCTCCGCGCACGCGCGTGGCTCGCGCGCGGGCGCGCGCCTCGACTGATTCCCGCGTTCGGGCTGTTCCTCGCAATCGCCGTGGGTGCGGGCTGGTGGTACTACTACAACGCGCACGTGCTCAACGAGTACATGAACGCGCAGGACCTGCGCCATATTCAGGCCGGCTACGAGCGCGACTTCAAGAAATACGAGCTGTACCCACTGCCCAAGGTGACGGCCGTGGATGCGTCCGTCGATATCTACCCGGAGCGCCGCTCTTTCTCGGGCACGGGCAAGATGACGCTGCAGAACAAATCGACGCAGCCGATGTCGCAGATCCATGTCACCGACGAACAGCAGTCCGTGTCGAACGTCAGCTTCGACAGGCCGTTCCGTCGGGTGAGTCAGGCACCTCGCGATCTCTACTCGATCTACCAGCTCGAGAAGCCGCTCGAGCCCGGCGAGGTGCTGACCATGACGTTCCACGTCGGACACACGA